>CAJOHT010000087.1 GCA_905234305.1 uncultured Ruminococcus sp.
TGCCGAGCTTTTTCGCGCATTGCTAAAGTTAATCTACTATCAAATTCATTCGCCATCATATTTAAAATATCTTCTACAGACGCGTCACTTTCTACAGTATAAGTATCGGGAAATAGAAAAGCGTAAGTACGTTGCTTCCCGAGGCGGATTTTACCTTAACGGTTTTTATAGCCTTGCCGAAGCCGTCGCCGTAATCGCTGCCGCTGCGGACAACAGGCTCGGGGGGTACGGTACGGGGAGACCTCTTTTGCCTTTTCGGAGCTTTTGTTTTCCCAGTGAATACGTCGTAATCGGGAAATTGGTCGAATAACTTATTTATATCAGACATTAAATCTGCCTTTCTTTAAGATACATTATAATTCTAATACACAATTATAATATTATCAAGCATAGTTACATAATTGTAGTAAAGTAAAAGCGCGGATTTCCGCGCCTTTAGCTTATAAAAATGTTATTCTTCTTCGGTGATTTCTTCCTCGTCGTCAACAGACTCGGTAGCTTCCTCGGTTTCTTCCTCCTCGGGTACGAAGAGGATGTCACCCTTCTCAGCGAGTTCCTTCATAGCGTCATAAGCCTCGTCCATACCGAGGGTACCGTTTTTGACCGCGTCCTCTAAAGTCGCGATGTTTCCGCCCGAAACTACATAAAGACCGAGGTCGTAAGGCTCCTGCTCGGCGTTTAGGATAAAGTTATAATCTTCGATGATTTTACCCTTTGAACTCTGCTTAGCGCTCTCGGGTACATTATAGTAAAGCTCGCAGTTATCGTTTGAGCTTAACTTAGAGAGCGATAATATATCCTTACCGCCGAAATAATTGCGGAAACTCTCCGAAACAGCGTCTTTTTCGACAATTTCAAGTCCGAGGTTAAGGTCGGCGTGGTCTTTAATAATATTTACTACCGCCGAGAAATCCTCGAAAATGTTCTTTGTGTACGAGTCGGCGAGCGTATAGCTATGCTCTTTTCCGCATGCGTAAAGTCCTAGAGCGTACGGATTTTGCTGAATATGAGTTCTGAAGGTATAGTCGCCGATAATATGGTCGCAATCGTATTTTGAGGTGATTCCGTTGCCCGCGTATACAATATGATAACCTTCAATTTTTCCTAAGTCAAAAATACTTGATACCGAAAAGCCGCTTGAGTTAAGGCGGTTTTTATATTTTTTAGCGTTTTTGGCTCTAAGCTCGCTCGGCGAGAGCTTTTTAGCAGTTGCCGATTCGGCTTTAGAGGAGGTTTTCTTTTGCTTAGGAGCGGAGGTCAAAGGCTGAGTTTCGGTAGGAGTGGTCGTAGCCTCGGTAGCGGGAGGGAAGAGTATTCCGTTCGGATTAGCTACGGCGGCAATCGTACCGATAACCGCGAGAGCTACTATCGCCGCTACGGCGATAAGCCTCGAAGGTTTAAGTTTAATGATTTTAGGTTTAACGTCCTGGGGCTTATTAGCGCTGTTTAGAACGTTTTGGCGTATTTGTTCCAGATCGGGCATCTGTAAATCTGTCGCGGATTTTAGTAAATCTTTTTCTTTCATATTACTTCACCCTTTCCTGCGTAAATCTTTCTGAGTTCCTTGATTGTTCGGTAGAGCTTATTCTTGATGTTGGATTCGTTTGTGTCCATAAGCTCCGCGATTTCGTTTATGGGTAAGTCCAGTGAAAATCTTAAGAAGAAAATTTTCTGAATTTCCTTTGATTTTGTTTTAATCGTGTTAGAGATTTCCTCGACAAGCTCGCTTGTGCAGATGCTTTCCTCGATATCGAATTCGTCGGGCATAATATCAAGATTAACTTCTCCGTTATCGTTGGTGAATACCGATAGGGATAAATCCGACTTTTTCTTTTCGAGCGAGCTGTAGTGCTTATAAATCTTTCGTTTAGCGATATTGATTACGAATGCCTCGCCGTTTTCAATAAAATTGGTTCCTTTTTCGAGCATAACGGAGTAAAGCTCCATATATGTTTCCTGAAGGATATCGCCGATATCCTCGTTATTGCCGCATTTAGCGGTAATATACGCCAGAGCTTTCTGGCTCGTGGAATCGTAAATCTTATTGAAGTAAGACGTGACATTATCGTCAACCTTACCCATTTTCATCTCTCCTCATTATAGTAGTGTCATTTGAACAGAAAAAAGTTTCAAGTTTTTTAAAAATTTTAAAAAAAAAATTTTTATCTTATTATTCTGATAGAATTTTTTTAATTATCTCGGCGTTCGGGATAACGATAGCGCGCAGCATATTATCAAGAATCGGTTGAGTATAAAGCTCTTTAGCAGGATGAGTTGCAAGCTCCGTAACATAAAAGAAACAGAATACAAGCCTTATCTTATCCATATACGCTTTTAACGCCTGCGGGTCGGTTATACCTGTATACATAGCGAAAAACTTTTTACCGATTTCAAACGCAAGCTCGGGTTCAAGCCCGAAGCTCCTGCGGCAGATTTCTGCATTGTGCTTCGGAACAAAGAACAACGCGCGGAAGGTACACGCTAAATCATACAGCGGATTGCCTCGGGTGACGCCGCCCATATCAATAAGCATAAGCTCTCCGTCGTGCATCATAATGTTGCCTGGGTGGAGGTCGCCGTGGACAAGATTATTCGTTTCTTTCATTACGTCTAAAATACTTCTCAGTACGGCAAGCTCGTCGGCGCTGAGATTTTCTTTCATATAGTCATCGTCGAGTTTTGAGTACAGATAGCTTTTAAGCGAAGCGACAGAATCGTTAAGTATCTCCTTGGAATGAAGCGTTTTTGCGAGTTGTACGAGCTTAGCTATATATTCGTCGCGCTTTTCGGGTTCGTTTGTTATAACGCGGGAGAGTGTGTCGGAGTTCATCGCCTCTAGTATTACTCCGTAGCCGCCGCCTGTTTTAACGACGTCAAAGGCGATTATTGACGGAATACCGCTGATAAAAGCCGCCTTTGCGTACTGTTGCTCGCGCTCGATATACTCGAGGCTGAGGTCGCCGCGGTAAACCTTTACGATACGTTCGTCGTCAAGACGGTATACCGTACCGAAAGCGCCTTGCCCGAGTATTTCTTTGCCTGTTAAATCGATTTCTTTTAACGCTTTTTTTACGTTTAAAATGCTTGTAAAACCCGTTATGTCGAGGATTTCAAAAACTTCGCTGTTTACGTTGTAAACGGTGACGCTGCCGACTTCTTTCTTTAACTTCATAAGTACGCGCAGACCTGCGCTCGAAATATATAAAAGCTCCGCTGCGTCAATTTCGGTCGGTTTTATTCCCATAATTTCTTTTTCAAATTCAGGCGCATTTGTCGAGTCGATTTTACCTTTGATTTGAAACATAATAGCCTCCAAATTAAATAAATGCGTTTATCAGGAACGTCCCTGCTCTACTTTCGCGATCTCATCATTTGAGGCTTCTTTAAGAGAGTAAGTGTCAAAAGCCGCTTCTCTGGGCAGTTGTATTTCAATTCTGTCGATTTTCTGAAGCTGACAGTCTCCTGATTTCATAGAAACATCAAATACATGTCCTCCGAGCGTTCTGTCCTCTGATACAAAATGCAAATGCCAGCCCGAAGCATTGATACCGTCCATATAATCGGGATAGTAAACACATACCATAGTTCCGTAAATCTGTTCAAAACAAAAGTCCTTCTGAGTTTGCGAAAGAATATCCTTTAGACTTATGTGCTGTGAATGGTAAGCGGCTCCCGCGCGTGCGTGTATAGCGTTAAACCATCCGTCTATTCTCGCGATATGGATGCTGTTAAGCCCAAAGTCTTCTTCTATTCTTAGTGTCAGTTCCAGCTTTATGGCGTCGATATCCTTTTTTTCTTCTATTTTGAAATTTCTGCAGTTTTCCGTATTGCCCGCAACCGCGAAGGGTACTCCCGCCGAGTTGTCCGCGACGATTATACTTCCGTCTTGTTTTGCCTGATAGCATTTGCCGTCTACAACAATCATTTCGCCGTCGACGTCCTCAAAAGTGCCTAAGCCTGTATCGCCGTGCATAAGCAGTTCCTGTACTGTGACAACGGGTCTGGTGTAGCCGAGAGCTAATGCCTGTAATGTGGAAACCTGATATATTTTGTTTGATTTCATTTTTTCTCCCTCAACTTATTAATGCTTTTTATTTAAGAAAACCGATTAAGGTTTTTTGGAATTTATGATAATACGGTTTTTCGTACATAATTACGTGAGCGCCGCCTTTTATGATTTTTGTTTCGGAGCCTTTAGGCAAAAGTTTCTTTGCCGAGTTAACTAAGCTGTAATTCAGATACGGATCGTTGCCGCCGCAGATAACCTGCGTAGGAACGGTGATTGTACTTAAATCAATCAGCTTTTTGCTTTTATCTACGCAGATGTCGCGTCTGCCGCCGTTAGGACTGTTTTCCTCGTCATAATGCCAGCAGCTTGAGCAGAACATTTCTATCATCTCGGGCTCGGTGATTTTATAATCGAAACCGCCTTTTTTATCGCGCTGGAAATCGTCCGCCGCGTGTTCCCAAGTGTTATGGTGGAAATCCTCGTTGACCTCGTAATTTCCTAGTCCGCTTAGTATAGGCGCGTAGAGGACAAGCTTGTTAAGATGTTCGGAATGTTTAGCGGCGTATCTGCCAGCGGTAACGGTACCCCAGCTCCAGCCGAGTATATCGATTTTTTTCTGACCGCTTTTCTTAACAATTTTATTTACCGCCGCGTTGATATCCTCGGCGGCGTAGTCGGAATCAGGCATATAGCCGTCTTTAACCTTGCCCGACTGACCGAAGCCCGCTATATCGAGCTTCCATACGGCGTAGCCGTTTCGGGCGAGAAAACGCGCGAGGCTGTAGTCCTTATAATCAACATCAAATTCGTGAGAGGAATATGTAACGCCGTGAGTCAGCAGGATATTCTTATCCGCCTTTTTGCCGTCTAAGGTTGTGCAGTCAAGATGCAGTTTTATCCCGTTGCGCGTAAGAGGATATTCCGTGACCGTATAGGAGCTTACCGATTTCGCCGAGACTGTCTCGGACTTTTTTGCGGTATTGGTGTTATTCCCGCAGCCGCTTGTTGATAAAGCTATACCCGCTGTTATTATAACGGCAAGGATTATACCCAGCGCCCGTTTTCGAATATTTTTCATTTTTACCTCGTTTATACTTCTACAAATAGTTTTTAAGGGTTATACTACCTTGACCTTACATTTCAGGATAATGCCGTTAGTCTTTACGGCGATTATTGTATTTCCGATTTGTTTTGCTTTGATTTTACCTTTAGAGTTAACTGCCGCTATTTTTTTGTTTTTGGATTTAAACTTTGCGGTACCGGCTTTACCCTTGATTTTCAGGTTAAAGGTTTTACCTTTTTTTATTGTAACTTTAGGTTTGTTTAGAGTCGGATTCTTAACAGTTATTTTGAATGTTGTTTTTGTTTCGGAGTTGGAAACGGTGATTTTTGCCGTACCTTTCTTTACAGCGGTTATCTTACCTGATTTGCTGACTTTCACGATTTTCGAGTCGCTGCTTGAGAAAGAGGCGTTATGGTCGTAAGTGTTGACAAAATCTAGTTTAATATTGGATTAATCTCTTTTGACAAAAACAGTATCTCTTCAGGATGCGAATATGAGGTTATAGACGCGGGTGTACGCTGGTTTGAGAACAGCGAATGGAAGGAAGACGGCGACGAGGATGTAGCGGGCTATCAGC
>CAJOHT010000088.1 GCA_905234305.1 uncultured Ruminococcus sp.
TCGTCAAGCAGCAACAAATTGGAGCCGTCGAGCATCAGCTTTAACAGACTGACTCGCGCTCGCTCGCCGCCGCTCATTTTTTTAAGCGGTTTAAATACCTCGTCGCCCTTAAACAAAAAACTTCCTAGACAAGTTCTGAGCTTAGTTTCCGTCATATCGGGGAAGGTATCCCATATCTCGTCAAGCGCGGTTTTCTCTAAATTCAGATTGCTCTGCATCTGGTCAAAATACCCGAGGTTAACATTTACTCCGTACGATACCTCGCCGCTGTTGAAAGGCATTTTGCCGAGCAGTATATTGAACAGCGTAGTTTTTCCGCAGCCGTTTTCGCCGATAATAAATACGCGCTCGCCTCTGCGGATATGAAAATCAACATCTTTAAAAAGCCTTTTTTCGCCAAAACTTTTTGAAAGATTTTGAACGTCAAGCACATCCTCGCCGCTGACTTTTTTAGTCTTAAAACGCATATGTATAGTTTCAAGCTCTTTCTCGGGTGCGACAAGCTGAGCCTTTATTTTATCCGCCTGCTTCTGCTTACTGGCGGCGGTTATATAATTCCGCTCGGTTCCCCATCGCTTCTGCTGTTCAACAATCCCCTCTATGCGCTTGATCTCTTTTAAATCGTTCTTATATTTATTAGTAAGGCTATCGAGATACGCCTGCTTTTTCCTTTTGAACTCGCTGTAATTGCCCTTATACATCATAGTTTTTCGGTTTTCGAGTTCAATTGTTTTATTCGTCACATTATCGAGAAAATAACGGTCGTGGCTGATTATCAGCATAGAGCCCTTAAAATCCTTAATAAAGCTCTCGAGCCAATTAACGGAGCTTATATCGAGGTGGTTAGTCGGCTCGTCGAGCAACAGGAAATTTGAACGTGACAACAAGAGCTTTAAAAGGCTGAGTTTAGAGCGCTGACCTCCTGAAAGCTTTCCTGTAGGCATATCAAAGAACTTTTCCTCGAAGCCGAATCCGATAAGCGCCGAACGCGTACGCGCTTTATATGTAAGACCGCCGAGCGATTCAAAACGCTCGATCAAAGCGGTCTGTTTTTCGATATTTTCCTTAGTAGGAGATTTCTCAACAGCGGAGTTAAGCTCGTCAATTTCAGCCTCCATATCCATAAGATACTGAAATCCTGAAGCAAGCTCGTCGTAAATACTGCGCTCAGGATGATTGCAAGCGTGCTGCTCCATATATCCTATCGAAGTATTCGAGGACACAAAAACATTACCGCCGTCAGCCTCAAGCTCGCCGTTAATGATTTTAAAAAGCGTAGTTTTGCCCGTACCGTTAGCACCGATAAAACCGACTTTATCTCCTTTTTCAATTTCAAAATTTACATTCTCAAAAAGCGTTCTATCAACAAAACTTTTCGATAAATTATGAACACTTAACATTATAAATCTCCGTATCGGCCGTGTACGTTCCTGATAAAAATCCGACCGCGCAATTTGCACACTCGATTAAATCAGCGCTTACTTAACTATTTAAATACAGCATTATAAAATTTAAAATATGAACCAGAATTACCGCGCTGTATATTATTACTCCACTGTAAATCATAAAATTAGTAAATTTATTCTGTTCCAGTTTAAAAACCTTATAAAACAGCCAAATCAAAATACTAAGCGCCAGCGGTAATATGCATTTCACGAAAAATCCGACTATAGGATAATCCATAATCCAACCCATAATCGGGTTAGCCTCATGGAAATAGCCTGTATCAATCAGCACCTGAGTACAAAACCAATCACATACATTTAAAAAATACAGAAAGAATAATTTTGTACCGAAACCGTATTGGCGGACTTCAACATAACTCTTTTTATCTAAAACTAATTCTGACATAAAAACACCTCACCGATAGTATTACCCGTGAGATGTTTTATTATTAGTTTTTCTTCCAAGCAGTAGGCATAAATATCAGCAGAAGCGGATAAATCTCAAGTCGTCCCGCAATCATATTAAAAATAAACACGATTTTTGAAAACATATTGAAGCCGCTGTAATTACCTGCCGAACCTACAATCGAAAATCCAGGTCCCGTATTATTAAGAGTAGCGAGTACCGAGGTAAAGTTAGTAGTAAAATCAAAACCGTTCAGCGCTATAAGCCCTGTGCTTACTACTACAAACATAGTATAAACTATAAGATAAACGCTGACGTTTCGAGTTACCTCGTGGCTTATCTTCTTTCCGCCTACCTTTACGGTCTGGATCGTTCTCGGATGAACGATAAGACGGAATTCTTTTCTCGCTTCCTTAAGCAGAATAAGAATCCTCGAAACCTTGAATCCGCCGCCCGTACTGCCCGCGCAGGCGCCTATACAGGTAATAACACAAATAAGCGTTTTACTCAGCTCGGGCCATTTATCGGTATTATCAATCGCGAATCCCGTACTCGACATTATCGAACTTACGTAGAAGAAGCTCTGGTGTACGGAGTCAAACGCGGTATGATAAATACTGCTGATATTAACCGCGATCACTATCGTCGAAAAAGCGATAATTCCTAAGTAATACCAAAGCTCTTCCATACGTAGAATTGCTTTAATTTTCCTTGTGAGAATTAAAATGTAAACGTAGAAATTAACTCCGAACAGCATCATAAATACAGCTACAACGCCCTGTAAATAGTAGCTGTCGAAATATCCCATAGACTTATTGTACGAGGAAAATCCACCTGTACCCGCGGTTGACATCGCGGTAGTAACGGCGTCGAAGAAATACATTCCGCCGCACATAAGCAATATCGTTTCTATTACGGTAAGCCCAACATAAATTGTGTAGAGAACTATGGCGTAATTTCTGAGCTTAGGCATAGTCTTATCGACCTCGGGACCTGTAGACTCAGCCTTCATAAGATTAATTCCCGCGTTTCCGCCGAGCTTTGGAATAAGAGCCAGTAGGAATACAATAACTCCCATACCGCCGAGGAAATGGCTTAAGCTCCTCCAGAAGAGCATACAGTTATCGAGAGCCTCGATATCGTTAAGTATCGTAGCGCCCGTAGTAGTAAAGCCCGATACAGACTCAAAAAAAGCGTCAACAAAATTCGGGATTGAGCCGCTTATCCAAAGCGGGAGCGCTCCCGCGAGCGAAAGTACAATCCAGCTTAACGCCGTAGCGGCGAAACCGTCCTTGCGCTGCATAAAAAACTTTTTAGGCTTATTTATTATTACTATTATGCCTATCGCGATAAGCGCCAGCCCTATAAACAGAAAATGACTGTAAGAGCTTTCTTTATACCATAAGCCGACCAAAGTTCCAAGCTGCATAGCGATACCTTCAATAAGAAGTACCCAGCCTAAAATATAAATAATTGTCCGTTTATTCATATTATCACCTTTAATTTTGCCGTTCAGATATTAAACAGAACGCCTCGACAATTCATAAACGCGAAAAAACATACAATTGCCGCGAACGCCAAAGCGGAAATAACCCGTTCTCCGTAATTAACACGGTTGCCCTTTACTCCAATACCAAGCGCGCTATAATTATGAATAGTCATCACCGTCGTCACCAACGACAAAAACGCCATCACTAAATAAAGTACAGCTATATAAAACTTCACGTCAAAGTGTTTAAGTGAAAAATACAACACCACACCCTGAGCGGCAAAAGTAAGCAATGTTAAAATATTAACTATCGGAAGGATAATGCCGATTTCTTTAAAAGATTTACTAAAAACAGCCCATTCGCCTAATCCGATATAATTACTCCTTATGTAGTTCCTGCTATGATGCGTTCTGAGCATATCGTATTTCCATATATTAAGCTCAAAGCCCTTAAAAGCGAGTAACAGCACCATCATAATAACTACAATTTCATAGTCTTTAAAATGCATTATTTTAAAATATCCTTTAAGTCAAATAATCCCTTATGCTTAGTTACAACGATTACCGTATCCCCGAGTTCAATAGAATCCTTACCGCTGGGGATAATTATTTTTCCGTTTCGGTTAATACAGGCTATCTGTAAATCAGATTTAAGATTAAGCATCGAAAGCGGAACACCGATAGCCAAATTATCCTCGCGCGCCTTAAACTCAAGCGCCTCAGCCTGACCGTTACAGATTGAGTAAAGCGTCTCGATATTACTTCCGAACGAATTCTGCATAGCGCGTACATAACGAATAATATACTGGCCGGTCAGATGCTTCGGATGGATTACCGAGTCAAGCGGCAAGCTGTCGATAATACTGAAGCTGATATTATCGATCTCGGTAATAATCTTAGCGTCGGGATTAACATCCTTAACGAAAAGCGAAACTATAATATTCTCCTCGTCGGTATCCATAAGCGCAACTACTGCATCGGCGTGTTCAATACCCTCCGAAAGTAAAAGTTCCTGATTCATTCCGTTTCCGTGAATTATTACAACATTATCAAGATTCTCGCTTAAATGCTCGCAACGGTTTTTATCGGCTTCAATAATCTTTACCTTCATTCCCGTACAACTCAAGTTTTTAGCGAGGTAATAAGCGATTTTACTTCCGCCGAGGATAAGAACATTACGGCTTTTAGCGTTTATTACGCCGAGCTGCTTAAACAGCCTAGCGGCAGCCTTGCTCTCGGATATAATCGAAATAATATCTCCTGCTTTAATCTCGAAATCACCGTTCGGTATAAAACCTTCGTTACCTCTCTCAACAGTACAGATTCTTAAACCGTTCTTAAAAAGCCCCGCGCATTCTACAACCTTTTTATCGGCAAGCGCAGAGGAACTGTTTATTTTAACCTTAATAAGGTCTACTACGCCTTTAGCGAACGAGTCTATCTCTACCGCTCCTGGGAATTTAATAAGTCTGCTCAACTCACGCGCGCAGGTCTGCTCGGGATTAATCGCCATAGAAAGTCCAAGCTCATCCTTAAGTTTAGGCACGTCGTTAGTATACTGAGGATTACGCACACGGGCTATAGTTCTGTCAGCGCCCGCGTTTTTAGCGATAAGACAAGCGTATAGATTTAGCTCATCCGAAGCAGTTACGGCAATCATTAAATCGCTGTCCTTAACCCCCGCGTCAACAAGAGTATCGAAAGTCGCGCCGTTACCGACGATTGCCATAACGTTCTGAGTACCAGCTACCGACTGAAGCGCGTTTATATCGGTATCAATAACCGTAATACTGTGTCCTTCTTTATTAAGCGTCCGCATCCTACAACAATTATTTTCATAATTTTTACCTCAAATCTGAAAAATAATCACACTCAATTAATTATATTACATTACCTCCATAAAATCAAGTATTTTTATATTTCCTCGTCAATCTGTTAAGTTCCTATCAAAATGTAATATTCCCCTAACATCCGCATCTCTGTCAGGGTTTGGATACTTGTGAAACGTTCTTCGCTCAAATGATATCTATTACCTATTACATATTACCTAACCTATATCCCCGTACATTATTAGCGCAATGTCATCCTGAGCGAAGCGCAAGCGGAGTCTAAGGATCTTAAAATCCCGCAGCAAGCACGGTATAACAGCTTTGCTGTCAGTTTTGGATATTTTTTGAAATGTTCTGAAAAATCCTTAGCCCTTTATCCTTTGCCCTTCTTAAATTTGAACACACAAACAACAAGCCCGCGGCATATGCCGCGGGCGAAACAAACTAGATCATTGGTCTATCCTCAACCTTTATTAAATTTTGAGTCGAGTAAAAATTAACTAGAACATTGGTCTATCTCCATATATAAAAAACAGTTTTTACATTCTGCTCGAGTAAACTTATAAACAAATCATGGGACTATCCCCTATCTATAAAAATCTTAAACTCAAATCTATAATTAAATATTACACCGGACCAGTCTCCGTAAAACTAATTTAAATTTTTATAAACTTCAATGATTCATTTTTTCGAGGCGCCGCACAAGCGGCTGACTTAGTTAGGTGGTAAACTCCGCTTGAGGTCTTTGATCGAAATTCTATATGGTCTATGTAACATCTTCAAAACCTCCTTGTTTTTTGTTGTTTATATTATATAATAGTTTTTCGCATTTGTCAATACTTTTATTTAAAAAAATTAATAAAATTTTAAAAATTTTTTGATTTTGTGAAATTTATTCGACATTTTCGCGTTGCAATATTGTTAATATTTGTTAAATCTTACTAAATCTTTGATTTTTGACGAAAAACGCCTCCCGAAATCGCTCTCGGGAGGCTACATTGGGGAAAAATATATAGAAAATGAGTTGTTATTTAATTCGGATCGTCACTGTTTTGCTTAAAATTTTACCCGCATATTCTTTATTGCCCGAAACGTTGATTTTCAGTTTTATCTTATAAACCCCGAGCTTATACTTGCCCTTACTTACTGTCACAGCTCCCGTAAGCGGGTCAACCTTAGTTTTGCTGAAAATTTTAGCTGTCGTACCTTTTTTTACTTTAACAATTTTTATACTGCCTTTGGCATTTTTTATAGTAAGCGGCTTTATAATCTGCTTACCTTTTTTTAGCTTAGCGGCTTTTATGGTTTTTGTTTTAACCGTAACCTTAACCGGATTCAACTTTTCTTTTTTATCGGACTTATTAATATTGGGTTCGGTAGGTGTTGTATTTTTAGTCGGACAAACTGTATGAGTAGCTAATTCTTCGCCTGATTTAATTTCGTCAACCTTTATTTCTTTTACAAAAGTCTTAACCGCTTCGGCTATCTTCTTTAAATCGTCATCGCTTATAACCGACTTCTCATAAGCGTCTTTAAGAGTATAGGCATTCCTGCCGTTTACAATATACAGCCCCAGTTCATATTTACCGACCTGATTAGGATTCTCAAACCTGTAATTTCCGATTTCGTCGACAAAATTCGCGGGGCTCACCACATTGTTTTGCGCGTAAACAGCGTAAGAGTCGCCGACCTTTTCAAAAATATTATAACGGTCGTGCTTACCGAACTCTCTCCAGATAGTGTCGATACAATTCTCGCCGACTTCGCCGTAACCGTATTTTCCGTTTTCGCTGATTACGATATCTAAATACATACTCGTCAAATGGGAAATGCTCTCAATCGCCTTGTCCACGTCGTATTCCATATAGGGCAGGCTGGACCCTGCCAGCACCGAGGCG
>CAJOHT010000089.1 GCA_905234305.1 uncultured Ruminococcus sp.
TTAATATATTAAGAACGCTTCTTATTATCGTTGTTGGAGCAGGACTTTCGCTCGGTATATTTGTATTCGGATTTTTCTTTAATATTGTTGCGCTTAGCAGTTTCGCGTTTTATTTAACATTGATTTTAGCGGGAGGCTCAATTATCATTTATAATCTTTTATATACTGTAAGCTGTAAACTGGATAAGGTTGATAATTAGGAGGGTAATATGGTTTTTAAGACTAACGGTGATTTTTCAAGCATAATAAAAAATGATTTAAACAAAAAATACCTGTATAGCGGTAAAAGGCTCGGCGGAGATATTTTCGATAATAATGTTAAACTATATTTGGAGGATGATTTCGGAAAGCATTCGGCTTTTATGTCGGAATATTTTTACGGTACAATAATTGGAGAAAAACTGGTTGGAAAATTCAGAGCGTCTACATATGTTATAGTTTTATTAGCAATACTTTTTACGGTTGCTGTAGAGAGTATTATAGCTGCTATCATTTTTAAGGGGTATATTTCCGTGATTATGCCGTCTTTAATTATTGCCGCGGAAATATTCTATTTTTTCTATCTTAAAAAGATGTCTGCTGAGAATAATGAGCTGATTATAAAATATCTTTCAAATTTATAAGGGATTTGCGTTGCAAATCCCTTACACTTTATGTTATAATTCTTTCAGGTGAATATAATGCTGCTTAAATTACCCGATGAAGTAAGAATAATAATGAATACATTAAAAGAAAACGGCTATGACTCTTATGTTGTAGGCGGTTGTGTTCGTGACGCTGTGTTAGGTATTGAGCCTAAGGACTGGGACGTAACTACTCCCGCTAAACCTGATGAGATAAAAAATTGTTTTAAGCCTTATCATATTATCTCTGTCGGTGAAAAACACGGGACAGTAGGCGTTGTAGTAAATAAAAAGGTTTTTGAGGTAACTACATACAGAATTGACGGCGAGTATACCGATAACCGTCATCCCGAGTCTGTTACTTTCACCGACGATATTACGCTTGATTTATCAAGGCGTGATTTTACCGTCAACGCTATGGCGTATAATGAGGATAAAGGTCTAGTTGACCCGTTTAACGGTGAAACGGATTTAAAATATATGGCGCTTAGATGTGTAGGTGATCCCGATGAGAGATTTTCCGAGGACGCGTTAAGAATTCTGAGAGGGTTAAGATTTGCGTCAGCTTATAATTTCAGTATAGAGGGCAATACCGCGATTTCTATAATCCGTAATAAAAAACTTCTTAATAATATTTCGATGGAGCGCATCGCTTCAGAGTTGAACGGTATTCTAATCGGAAAAAACGTCAATTTTGTACTAAGACGCTATAAGGATGTTATCGCTGTCTTGATACCCGAGCTTGTTTCTACCTTTGATTTCGCTCAGAATACGCCTCATCATAATAAAACGGTATGGCGTCATATAACCGCTTCCGTAGCTAATATAGAGCCTGATGTGCTGTTAAGGATGGTTATGCTTCTCCACGATATCGGTAAACCCCTTGCTTTAAGAACCGATAAAAAGGGGATAGACCATTTTAAAGGTCATAATCATTTCAGCGCTGTTCTTGCTAAAACAGCATTAAAACGTCTTAAATATCCTACTAAGTTTATTGAGGATACCGTTACTCTTATTGAGTTCCATGATGTAAGATTTTCCGATAACAAAAAACAGATTAAACACGTTTTAAATAAAATCGGTGAAGAGAATTTCAGGCGCTTGATGAAAGTCCAAAGAGCCGATATCTTGGCTCAGTCAAAGTATATGAGAGAGGCTAAGATTAGTTCGCTTGAACTTGCCGAAAAAACTTTTGAAAACATTTTGAACTCTGGAGACTGTTATAAAATACGTGATTTAAAAATAAACGGTTCTGATTTAATCCATCTCGGGATTACCGAGGGCAAAACTATCGGTGTTATTCTTGAACTGCTTCTCGATAATGTGATTGATGAAACTATCGAAAATGACTCGGTAGCTTTAAAGAAAAAGGCGCTTGAGCTTTACAGAGAAATGTAAGTAATGAAAAAAGCAGCCGATGCGTTCATCGGCTGTTTCTTAGTTTAACAAAAAAGTCTTTTATAAGATTTTGACATTCTTCCTCTAATATTCCTCCTGTGACCTCGGGGCGGAAATTATTTTCTGTATCTAAAAGATTGATATAAGAACCGCACGAGCCGTTTTTTAAATCGTAAGCTCCGAAATACACCTTAGGTATTCTCGCGTTTACAATAGCTCCCGCGCACATAGGGCAGGGCTCCAGCGTAACGTATAGACTGCATTCCCAAAGTCTCCAACCGTTAAGTTTTTCGCACGCTTTATATATAGCTTCTGTTTCGGCATGAAATAGCGCGTTTTTACCTGTTTCACGTCTGTTGTATGCAGCGGCAATAATCTCGTTGCCTTTAGTTATTACAGCGCCAATCGGAACCTCGCCGAGCTTATAAGCTGTTTCAGCCTGCTTTAAGGCTTCTCTCATAAAATACTCGTTGTTCATTTTACAGCACCGAAAGAACGATTTCTGTTCCGAAAATAATAAACGTGAATATCATTCCTATTGAGGAAGCAGAGGCTTTTAATCTGTCTTTAAAACTTATTTCATCATATTTCTTAATCTTGAAAAAATCCTTATCCTTGCTTAAGCTGAGCGCTGAGAATATGCCGATTAATACGACAATAAGCATAAAAGTATAATATATTGCGTCGGTCATTACGATATCAAAAATCTTATTTTCTTCAATTATCGAAACAACTACCGCGGAAAAATTGACGCAAAAATGAGTTATAACCGCGGGAATAATCGAATTTGTTTTTACCGTTATAAAACCTGCCGCGATGCCGACAAAAAAAGCAAACGGAATCTGAACTATATTACCGTGCGTAAGTCCGAAAAGCGCCGCTGAGGCGAATATAGCGAAGCCGTCTCCGTATTTTCTGAGTTTCTGTAAAATAATGCCTCGAAAAGCGAATTCCTCGGCGATAGGCGGGATAACTGCTACCGAGATTACGCTTAGAATGAACTCTATGGGGTTCTTTGTCTCATAAGACATATTTACATTGTTATGAATACCGAATAATCCGAAGCTGCTTGAAATCAGTTCGGTTGCGTAATCCGCGACAAACGCTACAGCTAAAGCGATCGCGACAGTTTTAAAACATAACGCAGGCTTGACGCTGTTTACGGGCAGAATTTCCGATACGGAGGTTCTTGATATAACGCAGTATAAAATACCTACAATAAAAAAGCTGGTGATTGATACTATATTGTCAAGTAACAGGACCGACGAATTATCCGTAGAATTATTCGCGGAAAAAGAAAGTATTATTCCTGCTATAGATATAAAATACATTGTTAAAATAGCGGCGAAGATATAAAAACCGAGTCCGCTTGATGTCTTTTTTAGCTTTGGCAGTTTTCCTGTTTCCATTTTTTCATAACCTTTCGATTAACTATATTTGAATATTACCATAAAGAGTCTTTTAAATCAAGTATAAATCCGTCCTTTAAAAGGTTACATTCTTTTTACAACGATTGACAGTTTCGCTTATTAATATTATACTTTAAAAGTAAGTATAAATTAAAATATGAGTAACTGCGCTCAAAATTAAATTATTAGATATTTTTCTATCGGAGGTGTGTTATGAATACAGCCATTATTCTGGCGGGAGGAGTCGGCTCGAGAATGGGAGTTGACCGTCCGAAACAGTATCTTGTGGTTAAAGAAAAACCTATTATTGTTTATTGCTTAGAGATTTTTGAAAATCATAAAAATATTGATGAAATTGTAATAGTAGTAAGCGACGAGTGGAAAGATTACGTTATTGAAAATGTAAATAAGTACGGTATTAGCAAGGTCTGCGGTTACGCGCCTGCGGGAAGAACTCGTCAGCACTCAATATATAACGGGTTATTGGCTACTGAGGAGAACGCTCCTGATACTAAGGTTGTAATTGTTCATGACGCTGCACGTCCTTTAGTATCCGATAAAATAATTGACGATTGTATAACTGGCGCGATTGAGGATGACGGTGCTATGCCAGTAATTTCCGTTAAGGATACGATTTATCAGAGCAAGGACGGTAAGTCTATCGATAAACTTCTTAAGCGCTCCGAGCTGTTTGCGGGACAGGCTCCCGAGAGCTTCGACTTCAGAAAATATCTTGATATTCATAATTCCGTTTCGGATGATGAAATCGCAACTACTGCGGGAAGCAGCGAAATAGCTTATCGCCACGGACTTAAGGTTCGTCTTGTAGAAGGCAGCGAGCGTAATTTTAAAATTACTACAATAGAAGATTTAGAAACTTTTGAAACAATAGTCAACGATTAAGGAGGGACTGTTATGGATACAATGAAGGCTTGTGTATTACACGGTGTAGGCGATTTAAGATACGAGGATTATCCAATACCCGAATTAAAGCCTGATGAGGTTTTAATGAAGGTAAAAGCGTGCGGTATATGCGGTTCCGATGTCCCGAGAATCTTCGTAAACGGTACGTACCATTTTCCGACTATCCCTGGCCACGAGTTCGCGGGTGAGGTAGTTGCGGCTGCGACTAAGGAAAATGAGAAATATATCGGTACACGCGCGGCGGTATTTCCGCTGATTCCATGCAGAGAGTGTACAAGCTGTAACAAGGGAGTATATGAGTGCTGTAAAAGCTACGATTACTTAGGTTCCCGTTCCGACGGCGCATTTGCCGAATACGTAAGAGTTCCTGTATGGAATCTTGTTCCTATTGCCGATAACGTAAGCTTTGAGGAAGCCGCTATGGCTGAGCCTACCGCTGTCGCACTCCACGCGTTAAGAAGAGCTGGTATTGAGATCGGTGATACCGTCGTTATCTACGGTCCTGGTACTATCGGTATGCTTATCGCTCAGTGGGCAAGAGCTTGGGGAGCCAATAAGGTGCTTTTAGTCGGTACCGATTTAAATAATTACGATTTTATCGAAAGCCTCGGCTTCTATGATTATTTTAACGCTTCTCACGGTGATCCGATCGAATGGGTTATGCAGCAGACTAACGGCAACGGAGCTGATATCGCTATCGAAGCGGTCGGCGTAGATGTTACTGCGGGCAACTGCCTTGACAGCGTAGCGTCTGGCGGTAAGGTGATTTATGTAGGAAATCCCCACG
>CAJOHT010000090.1 GCA_905234305.1 uncultured Ruminococcus sp.
GCCTACCACAACAGAATCAACTCCAAAAACGAAATAAACGCAATACGCGGTTATGCTAAAGAAAAAGGACTTAAAACAATTGCTATAGGCGGCTCACTTCCGTGGTGCGATGAATTTGCCGTTATTTCTCCGTTTCAGGTATTAGCGTATTTTAAACATGCACATTGCATTATAACAGATACCTTTCACGGCACAGTAATGGCGGCAAAACTAAACAAATCTTTCGGCACTATCGTACGGGAAAGCAATAAAAACAAATTAGATGATCTGCTTAAAAGGTTAAAAATAGAAAACCATAAACTGACGGATATAAACCTTATAAATAAAGTATTTGACCAACAAGATGATTTTAAAAACTGTAACACAGTTATTGAAGACGGACAGAAAAGAGCGTTGGAATATTTAGAAAAAACAGCTTTGTAAGAGGCAATAATGAAAAAACTTAAACTATCGGAATCTCTTAAAAATGTAACTAAAATATCTACGGGAAATGTTGTCGGCCAGATTATCGCAATTGTCACATTACCTTTTATCTCCAGAATTTACGGAGCTGAAATAATTGGAATCTGGGCGGTAATTACCGCGTTAGCAAATATCGTATCTAATATCTCAGATCTTGGGTTAGCTAATTCACTTATGATGTGCGGTGATAATGAAATTATTCCCCGCTACAGCATAGTATCAAAAATTTCTATGTATGTCAGTATGTTATCAGGAGTAGTAGTATTCTTATATTATATTCTGACTGGACAAGAACTCCAATACTCAATTACAGTTTGCGGCTTTCTGATTATGTACACATTTACTCTGCGGCAAGTACAAATTTGCTACACCCTGCTCTCGAGATACAAAGAGTATAGTATACTAATGATGAATTCCGCTATAAGATTCGGTAGTGTAGCTGTTATTTCTATAGGGTTGGGAATGCTCGGTTTTATTCAATACGGATATTTTATAGGAAATGTTGCGGGGCAAATACTTACTCTGCTTCATATGAGAAAAAAATTGCCTAAAATTCAAAAGAAAAACAAGATATCTGAATATACCGACGTTATCAAAGGCAATATCGACTACGTAAGGTACCAGATGCCCGCTTCCATTACAGTTATGCTCAGGACAGAACTGCCTAACCTTTTAATAGGCGCGCTGTTCGGCAATAAAATACTGGGATACTTCTCTATTTCACAAAAATTACTCACAATACCTGTAACTTTCATCGGACAATCGTTAGGAACTGTTTTCTATCAAAGAGCGGCAGAAATGTCACGTCTTGGACAAAACATAGGACAATTTTTAAAGCGCAATATCAACAGAAGTATGCTATTAGCAGTTATACCGATGACACTTTTCGCCGCTTTCGGTGATGTTGCGATAAATATTTTCTTCGGAGTCGAATACAGCGTCGGCGGAGTCATTTGCAGAATCATAGTATTCCGTTCCTTGTTTAACTTTATTTCAACCGCAACGCGCGGACTTGATATTGTTATAAATAAGCAGCAGTACGTTCTTTACACTTGCATCGCGCAAACGATACTTGCCGTTGGAAGCGTATTGTGCGGGTTCTACGTATTCCATGATATTATTGCCACTTCTATAATTCTTGTTGTCACTTTTATTATTATACAAATTATGTACTTCTGCTTTATGTACAAGTTCATCGGACTTAATCCGCTTATATATCTGCGCGATACTGCAATTATAGTAGGTTTAATGTTTGCGCTTTCAATTGTGTTAAGATATGCAGTAATCTGGATTTTACAAGCCTTTCCAAATGGTTTCTTTAATTATTTACTCAGTATGTTCGTGTTATAATACCTACGGAGGATAAACTTTATGTTAACTGTATGTAAAAAAGACAATTGCGCGGGATGTATGGCGTGCGTCGAAATATGTCCAAAAAATGCAATAAAAATAATCGATACAATCGGCGAGTATAACGCCGTTATTGACAAAGAAAAATGTATAGACTGCGACGCTTGCAGAAACGTTTGTCAGGTTAACAATCCGCCGAAACTCCAAAAATGCACATACTGGAAAGAAGGCTGGGCTGAAGATGAGGCAATAAGAAAAAGCTCATCCTCGGGAGGATTCGCCACAGCTATTATTCACGCTTTTCTAAAGGGAAACGGAGTCGTATGCAGTTGCCGTGCGGACAAAAACGGCTTTGGCTTCGCTTTTGCCGATAGAGAAGAACAATACTCCGAGTTTTCGGGTTCTAAATATGTAAAAAGCAATCCTTCAGGCATTTATAAAAAAATTCGGAAACTTCTCCGAGAAGGGAAAAAAGTGCTGTTTATCGGATTGCCGTGTCAGGCAGCAGCACTGAAAAACTTTATAGGAGAGAATGATAATCTTTATATTGCCGACTTAATCTGTCACGGCTCCCCTTCTCCGAAAGCATTGGAGCGTTTTTTGGCAGATTACAACATCAAGTTAAGCGACGCTGAAAGTATTACATTCAGAACGGGCAATGACTTTCATATTGAAAAAGACGGCAAACGTTTAATGGTTTTAAGAGACAGCTATACTAGAGCGTTCTTGGAAGGCGGTTTCTATACAGAAAATTGCTACAATTGCCGCTACGCAGCGCTTGAGCGTGTTTCCGACCTTACACTTGGCGATTCATGGGGCACTGAACTTCCAAATGAAGAAGTTACAAATGGTATTTCTTTAGCCTTATGCCAGACTGAAAAAGGTATTGAACTGCTTAAGAATTCAAATCTTAAACTTCTTGATACAAACCTTAATAAAGCAGTTGAGTATAATCACCAGTTAAACCACCCTTCTGTTCGACACAGTAAAAGATATAAACTTATCAGTGAATTAAAAAAAGGGACAAAGTTCAAGACAATAACAATGAAAGTATTTCCGAAACGTTATCTAAAATACTTCGTTTATAATTCGCTTAATAAAATAGGAATAAAAAAATAGCTTCCTATACCTCTAGATTCAAATTAGAGAAAACTAGTAATATAATTAGCATACGGTTTGTTATACTTTCATACCAAACAAAAAGAGTCTGCCTCAATCTGAGACAGACTCTTTATTATTAATAACCTTTAACTCATACTCAACTTTCTTTCTGTACTTAGGCGAAATCAATCTTATTATACGGTAAATATAAAAAATCGGCAAAAGCACGGGACATTTCCGCACGGGATAGAAAATATCCTTCATATACGACAGCGGCGGGAAAATACGTTTTAAGTAAAAATACTTCTTTCCCAGATCGTTTTGTCTGTTAACGATCTTGTTTTTAGTTTTACCGTAAGTTCCGCTATCAAGAATATACTCTTCAGCGTCGTCAAAATCCTCAAAATCTTCATTTTTAAACCATTTATCCGCCAGCACGGAAAACTCGTCGTAAAAAATATCTATTCCCAGTTTTTTTAATTCGCCGTAGAAATATTCCCTGTTAAGCTCAGGCATAAGTTTTTTATTGAGCAGATACACATCGCACACCGAGCGGATTCCCGTTCCCGATTCATGGTAATGCTTATAAAGATGAGCGAGTACATAAATATAAGAATCTTCGCGGGTCATATTATATCTTGTCCCGTGTTTTTCAGCGCGCTCAAAAACATCTCTATAATAATTGTAAAAAGACGAATAGATCCTGAACAGCTCGCGGTGAAGCTCAAGGTGCATAAACGGGCGTTTTATATAGCTGTCGTCATACATATAATTGATACGATCGGCAGCATAACCGAGTTCGGTAACAACAGTTCCCGCTTTAGCGGCATCCTTAACCATAATATCAAGGTCGCTCATAAACCTGACGTCATCCGCAGGGTACATCTCACTTACCGCGAAACCTTTAACAGGCATATATTCTATTCCGTTTTTATCAAACGCGGAGCAAATAAGCGAAAACTCCTGATGCTGGACAATAGTTCTATGAACGCATTTATTACGCGCCTCCATCCAGCTTTTATATATCTGCGTATCAGGTTTATTCTTAAGCCGTTCTATCGCATAAAAAACAGTATTATCGATATGGTGAGATTTTGTGAACTGAAAAATAAACCCCCAGTCAGGTTCAAAATCAGGCTCCTCAGGCTTTTTCTCGTTTATAACCGCAGAAACTAACGATAAAGTAAATCGGATATCGTTAAGGTTATTTTTGTTTGAAATCATATCTTTCATTTTATCTCATCATTTCATTATTATATGAATACACATTATTTCTCATATGCTTACAAAACATTATACATAATATTATGCGGTTTTACAAGATATTTTTTTAGCTTGTTCATAAGAAAAAACGCGGTTAAGTTTACTTACCAACCGCGCTTTTTTGTTGTTTTATATCGCTTTAAGAGCGTTTTCGAGGTCGGCGATAATATCGTCAACATCCTCTATTCCAACGCTTAAACGCATCATATCGGGCGCTACGCCTCCCGCTCTGAGTTCGTCATCGGTCATCTGACGGTGGGTGGAGCTTGCGGGATGCAGAATGCTGGTACGGGCGTCAGCTACGTGAGTTACTATAGCGCAGAGCTTAAGATTCTTCATAAACTCTTCAGCGCCCTTACGGCCGCCCTTAACTCCGAACGAAAGAACTCCGCAAGAACCGTTCGGGAGGTATTTTTTGCCCAGTTCATAATACTTATCTCCCTTAAGTCCGCAATACTGAACCCACTCCACCTTCTCGTGAGCGTTAAGATACTCGGCTACCGCCTGAGCGTTAGCGCAATGCTTCGGCATACGCACGTGGAGAGTTTCTATTCCGAGGTTGAAAAGGAACGCGTTAAACGCGGACGGTGAACTTCCGAAATCGCGCATAAGCTGAGCTACGCATTTTGTGATATACGCGCCGCCGATACCGAATTTTTCAGCGTAAACGATACCGTGGTAGCTTTCGTCGGGAGTAGTAAGTCCAGGAAATTTATCGGCATGCTCAAGCCAGTTGAAATTACCACTGTCAATAATCGCTCCGCCTACGGATGTAGCGTGGCCGTCAAGATACTTTGTGGTCGAATGAGTAACAATATCAGCTCCCCACTCTATCGGACGGCAGTTCACGGGCGTTGCAAAGGTATTATCAATAATAAACGGAATACCGTTTTTATGAGCTACACGGGCGTACATCTCGATATCAAGAACAGCAAGCGCGGGGTTAGCGATTGTTTCGCCGAA
>CAJOHT010000091.1 GCA_905234305.1 uncultured Ruminococcus sp.
CGTTATTAATAAGCGAGAGCGGGTCTGTAGACTGACCTTTCACCTTAACGGCAATGTGAACGTGGCTGCCGTCAAGCTCCTCGCACGGGACGTTATCAGCCGTAGCGATAACATCGCCCGCTTTTACTATACTTCCCTTTTCTACTTTCACGTTTTCGGACAGACCGCTGTAATAAGCCGTATAAGTAGCCGCTTCTACAATAACTGTTCTGCCGAGCATATCGTCCTTATAAATCTTTTTTACCTCTCCGTCGCCCATAGAGTAAACGTTATCGTCCTTTTCACACTCGAAGTCAACGCCTGTATGAGCTTCCCATTGATTCAGAGTTTTGTTGTATACGGTTTCCTCGCTGTATTCCTTTATCACTTTCTTTTTATCAAGCGGCCAGTTAAGGCTCGCGTTTACGCTTACCATAGTCTGTACCGCGTTCTGAGTTACCTTGGGAGCGGTTTCTTCCTCATATTCCTCCTCGGTTTCCGCAGGCTCTGTAACAGTAGCCTCAGTTTCGGCAGGCTCGGTTTTTTCGGTAACTGTTTCTTCGGTTTCTGTAACGCCTGTAACAATTTTTTCTACCGCTAAGGTTTCACTCGCGTCATTATCAAAAATGCCTGTAAGACTCGTATATGTCGAATACGCCGCCATTCCTACGGCAACAATACAAATGGACAGCGCGGTAAAAAAACCGACGCGTTCCTTTCGGCTTCTTCGCCTGTTTTCGCTGTATCTCATAAAATCACCTCTGCCGTTATTATTGACAGAGGTTTTTTTAATATTCAAATTTTAAGATTTTTATTTTCGTTCACAAAGCGAAATTCATTAAAAATATAACAACCCGCAAAACACGGGCATTATCCTGCCTTCGGCGTAAGGCAGTTTACAAATACTAACGTCTTGTGTATGCGCAAAACGAGGTGGAACTCGTTTCCTGCAACAATCACTTCCCGCTTCACTCCAAAAAAATCGGCCCCTTTCGGAGCCGATTTATTTTTAAATATTTAAGCTACAGGTGTACCTGCTTTTGAATTATGCGCCATTAACGCAATGTACTTCTGGATAGCCGTAGCGTCCTTGATAGTAATATTGTTATCGCCTGTTACATCAGCGAATACCTCGCGGTCCTTAGGAATAGTAGTTATTAACGCGAGATGCTTCTGGATAGCCGTAGCGTCCTTAATATTTACATTACCGTCGCCTGTAACATCACCGTAAAGTCCCTGAGCAGAACCACCTGTCGCTTCTGTAGCTTCGGTTGTATCCTGCTGGGGAGTTGTAGCCTCAGTTGTAGGAGCAACGGTTGTCGGGATCTCAACATTACCCTTTGTTACCTCGGTAGCGGATACTTCGCCTGTCTTACCTGGAACCTCAGTTGTTGTCACCCATGTATCGGGACCAGGTGTGCCCGAGAGAGCCTTGAATTTATGAGATACGCCGCCTAAATCCAATGTCTTTTTAGCGGTAGAAAGCGGGAACTGCTTACCCTGAGAAACGCCGTTTGATGAAGCGGCGGAGTCGCTTACGATTACGTGGGTATGTTTAGCTGTCGCAAGATTAAACTTAGAGTCCTTAGGCGACGCTGAACCAGTTACCTTTCCATTTTCAACCTTAGTTGTTTTCTCGGAAATACAATATGTATCGCTGACCTCAAGATAATAAACATCGAGCTTAGCATCGTAGTCAAGCTGCTCGCCAGGCCATGCGGCGTTCTTGTAAACCTCGCCGCCTACGGTAGTACCGTTGCCTGAGTTTTCATCATAAATATAGCAATATACAGGAGTCTTCCAGTTAGCGCTCTTCATAACGGAAGCGGGAAGAATTACGTACACGCCCGATGCCGCGGCTTCGCTCTTTGTATAATAGTATACGGAGGAAGTTGTTTCGGTACCGTTTGTCGCTGTTAATGTGAGCTTGATTGTCTCGCCTGCTTTATAGTCGGAACCGATTTTAAGCTTCGGCGAACCTGTAAACGGAATAGGAGTATAATCCTCAAGCTGGTATGTACCGCTTGTCGCGTTAGAGAGCGAAAGGCCTACTGTGATTGTATCACCCTTAAATGTCTGGGTTTCCTGATCCGCGAAAGCCATAGGAGTTGTTGTACTCTGAACAACAACCGCGATACCTGTATCGCCTATAGGACCGCTTACCGTACCGCCCGAAACCTTAAACGCCTTACCTGTAATCATATCGGTATAGTCGCCGTCCTTAAGACCTGTGCCGCCTACGTTAGCGTTAGCTGTAGTACCCTTTACATTAACAAGAACTACACCTGAATTTCCTCTTGCTACATACGCGATATCGCCTGAAGAACCAGGCTTTTCAGACTGACCTGCAAAGTTGTTATGGAACTTGTTAACCTCGGAAACCGCAACGCTCTTATAAGAAGTATTTACGGCAGCAGCACCCATCTTCATACCGTTTGTACGGGCGAAGAAGAGCGGAGTAGCGTCTTTACGGGAAGCTACTAATGCCCATGTTTTTAAGATATCCTGATCTGAAACGCTGGTAGAGTTGCCTGAATCGGTGTTGAGGTAAGTATCGTGAGACTCAGCCCATGTTACAGCATGAGTAGCTCCGCCCGAAAGCGAGAAGGAACTGCTGACAGCAGAGCCCGGGTTTTTACCTGTTACAGCGTTACGGATAGAGTTAGACCAAACATTTTCGGTTACTCTGTATTTTCCGCCGTTTAAGTTTGTATAGCCCGATATACTTCTTCCGCCGCCAGGAGTATTAAGAACTTCGCCGTAGAAGAAGAGTGTTTTATTCTTGCCCTGAGCATATGAATTAGCCTGGCTGATTATATTTGTCCAATAGCTTGTATCGCCTACGCCGCTGTCGGAAGGAGTCTCGATATGCTTAGCCGCGTCAAAACGGAAGCCGTCAGCGCCCGCGTCGATACATTCTTTAAGAAGGCCCGCAACTTTATTCTGAACAGTTTTATTACCTGTATTAAGGTCGGGACACTTTGAGGAAACGTACTGAGTAACAGCCGCAGCGCTGCCGTCGCTTGCCTCTCCCTTGGACGGATCATGGAAATAGGGGTTGTTCTGAACCATACCGTTGCTGTTCCAAAGCGTGGACTCGTAAGTTTTAACCTCGTCGGCGAGCTTTAACCAAGGTGTTTTGGCGTCATTATATGTTTTATCATTAGTCGCGCCTAAATGGTTAGTTACAACGTCGCAGATAATTTTAATGCCGTTTTTATGAGCTGTATCACATAGAGATTTAAGTTCTGACGCTGTACCTACCCAGCTGCTCTTCGCGAGAGAAAGGCTTACCGGCTGGTACATCTTCCACCACTGACCCGATACGTTGGTCGAGGTGTTCATATCCTTAGGCTGCTGTACGGGAGAAACCTATACTGCTGAATAGCCTGCCGCCGCGATAGCGGGGATATTTTTCTCAATAGCGGAGTAACCCCAGCAGAGCGCGTGGAGAATTACGCCGTCTTCGATTTTGTCCTGGAGCTTAGTGTCCAAGCCCGTTTTGCCCTTAGCTGTATCGGCAGCCTGAGCCGTTGTAGCAAAAGCTACACAGGTGCATATTAAAGCCAGCACCAAAAAAATACTTAATATACCTTTGAGTTTCTTCATCTTCAAAACTCCTTTCCTGAATTAACGCATACGTATAAGCATACGTCTTAACAAACTAATTATATCAAAAACTGTCAAATATGTATATATCCTTTTTCCACCAATAAGTGTGTAATATTTTGTGTATTTTGCTAAAAACATATACACTTTCATAAGTGAGTCTTTTTTTCATTGACTTTTACATTAAAAAAAACTATAATATTCGTCGGTGTGTTATAAAGTATAATTAAACTCTTATATAGGAGCTTGATAAATGGAAAGAAAAAACGACGTAATTGTTTCATTAAGGGATATTTTCGTTCAGTTCGACGGCGAGGTTATTCTTAACCATATTAATCTCGATATCAACGATAAAGAATTTCTCACGATACTCGGTCCGAGCGGTTGCGGAAAAACTACCACTCTCAGGATTATCGGCGGTTTTCTTGAACCCGAACAGGGCGAAATACTATTTGACGGCGAGAAAATAAACGGACTCCCTCCCTATAAGCGGAATGTCAACACGGTTTTTCAGAAATACTCGATTTTCCCCCATTTAAACGTATTTGACAATATTGCTTTCGGAATGAAGATAAAAAAACTTCCGAAGGATGAAATAAAAAAACGCGTAAAGGAAATGCTGGCTATCGTAGACCTTAAGGGCTATGAAAAGCGCAGCGTAGCTAAACTTTCGGGCGGTCAACAGCAGCGTGTCGCAATCGCGAGAGCGCTCGTATGCGACCCGAAGGTACTGCTCTTAGACGAGCCCTTAGGCGCTTTGGACCTTAAGCTCAGGAAGAATATGCAGTGGGAGCTTAAGCAAATCCAACAAAAAACCAATACCGCTTTTGTATATGTTACCCATGACCAGGAGGAAGCGCTTACTATGTCCGATAAGATAGTCGTTATGAACAACGGCGTTATCGAACAGGTCGGAACTCCTACCGATATTTATAACGAGCCTGTTAACGCCTTTGTAGCCGACTTTATCGGCGAGGCTAACATTATCAACGGCACTATGATAGACGACTGCCGCGTAAAGGTTCTCGGCGAGGAGCTTGAGTGCGTAGACAAGGGCTTCGGACAGAACGCTCCCGTAGACATAGTTATCCGCCCCGAGGATATCGAGGTCGTGAAGCCCGAGGAAGCTAAGCTCGTCGGCGAGGTAACGGAGGTCGTATTCAAGGGCGTCCATTACGAAATGACCGTAATGTGCAAGGGTTGTGAATGGATTATCCACTCCACCGAGTGCGCTCCCGTAGGAAGCCGCATAGGAATGAAAATCATTCCCTTTAACATCCAGATTATGAACAAGATGTTCTTAGCCGAGAAAAACACCTTCTACGCGGAGGTTATTTCCTCCAGCGAGGAAGAAAACCGCATTACGGTACGTGTTGAGGACAGTGAGTTCGATATAGAGAACCAGTTCTTCGAGGAAGGCGCAAGGCTCGCGATTTCACTTCCGCCCGACGCTTTATCTATCGCGGGAGACGGCATAGGCCATATCGACGACGTATATATCGAGTCGGTAATCTTTAAGGGCGAA
>CAJOHT010000092.1 GCA_905234305.1 uncultured Ruminococcus sp.
CAGACCGGGGAATTTTTTGCACTTCTTTCGACGCGCACCCGCATAGCGGGTGGTTTATTGTGCCGCTCTAGCGAGCGGCACCGTCTAAAGACATTAATTAAAAAAGGGGCATAAGCCCCTTTTTATTAATCAAACGCAGCTGTAAATGAGTTATCGTTATAAATTCTCGCGATAGCCTCAGCGAATACGGGCGCGGTATGAAGCACCGTAAACTTGTCGATTTTCTTTTCCTCAGGGAGAGGAACTGTATCGAGAAGCACAACCTTGCTGAGTACCGAATTCTGAATACGCTCAACGGCAGGTCCCGAAAGTACAGCGTGAGTAGCGCAGGCGTAAACCTCGGTAGCTCCGCCGATTTCGACAATCGCCTTAGCACCGTTGCAGAGCGTACCCGCCGTATCGATCATATCGTCAAGAATAATGACCTTCTTCCCCTTAACGTCGCCGATTATATTCATAACCTCGGAAACGTTAGCCTTTGGACGGCGTTTATCGATAATAGCGAGAGCGGTTCCTATACGGCTCGCGAAATTCCTCGCGCGCGTAACGGAGCCTAAGTCGGGCGATACAACTACATAGTCGTCTACGTTATCGCCTACGACCTGCTTCATATAGTCGGCTAAAATACCCGAACCCTTAAGATGGTCAACGGGGATATTGAAGAAGCCCTGAATCTGATTGGCGTGTAAATCCATCGTAAGAAGTCTGTCGGCACCCGCTGCCGTAATAAGATCGGCGCAAAGTTTTGATGAAATCGGATCACGGGGCTTAGCTTTTCTATCCTGACGCGCGTAACCGAAGTAAGGCATAACCGCGGTGATTCTCGCCGCGGACGCTCTTCTCATAGCGTCAATCATAATCAGCATTTCCATAAGGTTGTCATTAACGGGAGTGCAGGTCGACTGAACGATAAAACACTCCGAGCCTCTTACGGATTCGTCGATAGAAACGGCGATTTCTCCGTCAGAGAACTTCTTGCATACCGATTTACCAAGCGGTAAACCGAGCTGGTTAGCGATTTCCTTAGCTACAGACAGATTAGAGTTGCCCGCAAAGATTTTGATGTCTTTTCCGTGAAAATTCATTTTATCTCTCCCTCTTTAAACTGAAAAAATTTCAATAGCTTACTGTTCGATTTTCTTATAGATGTTCTGGTATTTATGTAAAAATGTTCCCACACTTTTTGAAGAACTGTTTGCCCTGAGTTTAACGTCGTCAAAATACAAATAATAACTGAAGTTACCCGGCTTTACCGTAATATTCTCGGCTTTTACCGTATAGTCTTTTCCGTAAGTGAAAATACTTATAGTACCCTTATTGGTTTCAATTCTCATTACCGTAGTTTTGTTAAACTTCAGAATAATGATCCATACCGCGAGTATAACCGCCTCAAGCGGAATAAAAAACAGGTAAAGAACAAAATCCTGAAAATAAAAGATTACACAGTCGATAAGCAAGAACAACGCCGCGATAAATACAGTAGTAAAGATTTTTACAAAATTATAAATCTTTTTAAAATTCATCTCAGCACCTGTAGCCCTTATTAAGAGCTATTTCCTCAAGCTCCTTAAGCTGAGCGGGGTCGTTGGCGCCGAGAACGGTATCGGAACTTTCGGCTGTATAGGCTTCAATCTTCTCATTTTTCTTTAAAAGAAGTTTAAGCGCGTCGGGTAAATAATACTCTCCCGCTTTATTATCGGATTTAATCTCGTCGAGAACCGAAAGCAACTTTTCTGTATCAAACCAGAAGCCTCCCGAGTTAACCTCGTTTATAGCCGCGGTTTCTTCATCCGCGTCCTTCTGCTCAACAATAGCGGAAAGATTTCCGTTTTCGTCCCTGACGATTCTGCCGTAGCCAGTCGGGTCGTCAACCTTCGCCGAAATTACCGTAGCCGCGTTATTATCCGCTATATGAAGCTCAAACGAGTTCTTTATCGTATCGCTGTCCATAAACGGAGCGTCGCCGTTTAAAATGACAACGCTGCCGCTGTTTTCGTTAAGGAAAGCCTTAGCCTGCATAACAGCGTGGCCTGTACCGAGCCTCTCAGCCTGATAAACGGTTTCTACAGGGAAATCAAGCGTCTTAACAAATTCTTCGATATATTCCTTACCGAAGCCCTTTACAATACATATTTTTTCAATACCCGCTTTTTTTACCGAGTTAATGACCCACTTAAGCATAGGCTCATCTAAAACCTCGGCTAAAGGCTTAGGCTTATTCATCTTCATTCTCTTGCCCTCGCCGCCCGCGAGGATCACAGCGCATTTATTCATAAGCATAATACTCCATATAAAATTTAAGAATATACACCTTAATTATCTCACAGATTGTCAATTTTTCAACCCTAAAATGTAAAAAAATTATATTTTATTTGTTTTATACATAATAATTTAAAAATTCAATAAACATTTTTTACATTTTTTTCTTTTTTTTTCTTAAATAATATTCCAATTTTCAAAGAGTTTTGTTATAATATGTATTAAGACTGTAAGAGTCGGTACGGCTTTGGCTTTTTGCCGTGGCTGTATCAAAATAATTACTTATTTTTAGGAGGTAATTCTATGGCAAACAAATGGGTTTATTTGTTTACAGAAGGCGACGCTTCAATGCGTGAACTTCTCGGCGGTAAGGGCGCGAACCTCGCTGAGATGACAAAATTAGGTCTCCCTGTTCCCCAGGGCTTCACTGTTTCGACAGAGGCTTGTACTCAGTATTATGAGGACGGCAGACAGATTAACGACGAGATTATGGGCCAGATTATGGAACATATCGAGAAAATGGAAGAGATCACAGGTAAGAAATTCGGTGATAAGACTAATCCGCTTCTCGTATCGGTTCGTTCAGGCGCGCGCGCTTCTATGCCCGGTATGATGGACACAATCCTCAACCTCGGTCTTAACGAGGACGTTGTTGAGTATATGGCTGAGGCTTCCGGCAACGCACGCTGGGCTTATGACTGCTACAGAAGATTTATTCAGATGTTCTCCGACGTTGTTATGGAAGTTGGTAAAAAATACTTTGAAGAACTCATCGATAAGATGAAGGCTGAAAAAGGCGTTACTCAGGACGTAGACCTTACAGCTGAGGATCTTAAGACTCTCGCTGAGCAGTTCAAGGCTGAGTATAAGGCTAAAATCGGCGAGGACTTCCCCTCTGATCCTAAGGTTCAGCTTATCGAGGCTGTTAAGGCTGTATTCCGTTCATGGGACAACCCCCGTGCTAACGTTTACCGCCGTGATAACGATATCCCCTATTCTTGGGGTACTGCCGTTAACGTACAGATGATGGCGTTTGGTAATATGGGCGACGACTGCGGTACTGGCGTTGCGTTCACACGTGACCCCGCTACAGGCGCTAAGGGTCTCTTCGGCGAGTTCCTTACAAACGCTCAGGGTGAGGACGTTGTTGCAGGCGTTCGTACACCTATGCATATCAGCGAGATGGAAGAAAAGTTCCCCGAGGCTTTTGCTCAGTTTACTGACGTATGCAAGACTCTTGAGAACCATTACAGAGATATGCAGGATATGGAGTTCACTGTTGAACACGGTAAGCTCTTTATGCTCCAGACACGTAACGGTAAGAGAACCGCTCAGGCTGCTCTTAAGATTGCGTGTGATTTAGTTGACGAGGGTATGAGAACCGAAAAAGAAGCTGTAGCTATGATTGATCCCCGTAACCTCGATACACTTCTCCATCCCCAGTTTGACGCTGAGGCTGTTAAGAAGGCTGAGCCTATCGGTAAGGCTTTAGGCGCTGCTCCCGGTGCTGCCTGCGGTAAAATCGTATTTACTGCCGACGACGCTAAAGAGTGGGCTGACAGAGGCGAGAAAGTTGTTTTAGTACGTCTTGAGACTTCTCCCGAGGATATCGAGGGTATGAAGGCTGCTCAGGGTATCCTTACAGTTCGCGGCGGTATGACATCTCACGCTGCTGTTGTAGCACGTGGTATGGGTTCATGCTGTGTATCAGGATGCTCCGCTATCGTTATGGACGAAGAAAAGAAAGTATTCACACTCGGCGGTAAAGAGTATCACGAGGGCGACGTAATCTCTTTCGACGGTACTACAGGTAACATCTACGACGGCGCTATCCCGACTGTTGACGCTAAGATCGCGGGCGAGTTCGGACGTATTATGGATTGGGCTGACAAGTACAGAGTTCTTAAGGTAAGAACTAACGCTGATACACCTGCCGACGCTAAGAAGGCAAGAGAACTCGGTGCCGAGGGTATCGGCCTTTGCCGTACAGAGCATATGTTCTTCGAGGAAGACAGGATTGCTGCTTTCCGTGAGATGATCTGTGCAGATACGGTAGAGGAGAGGGAAGCAGCTCTTGAGAAGATTCTTCCATACCAGCAGGGAGACTTCAAGGCTCTTTATGAGGCACTGGAAGGAAATCCGGTTACGATCCGTTTCTTAGATCCGCCTCTTCATGAGTTCGTTCCGACTGAGGAAGATGATATCAAGAAGCTGGCAGATGCACAGGGCAAGAGTGTGGATGATATCAAAGCGATCATCTCTTCTCTCCATGAGTTCAACCCGATGATGGGTCATCGTGGATGCCGTCTTGCAGTTACCTATCCCGAAATCGCAAAGATGCAGACAAAGGCTGTTATCCGTGCGGCAATCAAGGTTTCCAAGGCTCATCCCGATTGGAAGATGGTTCCCGAAATCATGATTCCCTTGATCTGTGATGTGAAGGAATTAAAGGTTGTTAAGAAGATCGTAGTTGAGACTGCAGATGCTGAAATCGCAGCAGCAGGCGTTGACATGAAATACGAAGTAGGTACCATGATCGAAATTCCTCGTGCAGCTCTTACTGCCGATGAGATTGCCAAAGAAGCTGATTTCTTCTGCTTCGGTACCAACGATTTAACCCAGATGACCTTCGGTTTCTCCCGTGATGATTCCGGTAAGTTCTTAACCGCTTACTATGATTCCAAGATCTTTGAAAGCGATCCTTTCGCAAAACTCGATCAGAACGGCGTTGGAAAGCTTATGAAGATGGCAATCGACTTAGGAAAGCCGGTTAATCCGAATCTTCACATCGGTATCTGC
>CAJOHT010000093.1 GCA_905234305.1 uncultured Ruminococcus sp.
TTCGATTTATGATGTCGAATTTGATTTTGTGGAGTAAAGATGAGTATTTTTTTAGATAAAAACTGCAATCCTAAACAATTATCGCCCCAAACTCTCGCTTTTATGGGCGATTCGGTATATGATTTGCTGGTGCGCGAATATATAATTAACGAGGCTAACCGACCCGTAGGCGAGCTTAATAAGCGAAAGGTCAAGTACGTTAATTGCGAGTCGCAGGCTGTAAGCGCGAAGTATATTATGGATATTCTTACCGATGAGGAGATTGCCGTTTATAAGCGGGGGAGAAACGCGCTTGTAAAAACCGCTCCTAAAAACCTGAGCTTAGCAGATTACCACAGCGCGACAGGATTGGAGGCGCTTTTCGGATACTTGTATTTGAACGGCGAGAATGAGCGCATAAAGGAGCTTTTCTCGAAGTGCGTTGAAATAATAAATAATATCGCTACATAATTCTATTTTAGAATAAAGAGTGATATTATGCTAAAAAATAAAATCGTCGATTATACTGTAATAACGCTGGGAGCCTTGCTTTACGCGCTTTCTGTAGTTATATTTACCGCGCCGAACAATATAGCTCCCGGCGGGCTTACGGGTATAGCTACGCTTTCCAATTATTTGTTTTCTACGCCTATAGGTACATTCATATTGATTTTGAATGTACCCTTGTTTTTTATAGGATATAAGAGGCTCGGAAGAGGCTATTTTATTAAAACGGTGTTCGCGGCAATTTTGATATCAGTTTTAATCGACATATTAACGCCTTTTATTCCAGCGTACAGGGGTAATATGATATTAGCCTGCGTATTCGGAGGTATATTTAACGGCAGCGGAATCGCGCTGATATTCTCGCGTGGAGGCTCGTCGGGAGGAACGGATATAGCTGCGTCGCTTATTCATAAGTTTTATCCGCAGTTTTCTGTCGGATATCTGATTATGATTTCCGACGCTGTAATAGTCACGATCTCGGCTTTTGTATATAATAGTATAGAGGCGGCTTTATACGCGGTTATCTCGATTTTCGTAAGCTCGCGCATTATCGACCGTATTATTTACGGAACATCCCGCGATAACGGAAAGCTGATGCTTATAATAACCCGGAATCATAAGGAGATAATCGGCGAGCTTTTAAATAAGGTGTCGAGAGGCGTTACGGTGCTTGACTCATACGGAGCTTACAGCGGAAAAGGCAGAAAATTGCTTGTTTGCGCGGTACGTCCGAGCGAGGTTTATAAGGTAAATAAGATAGTAAAATCACTCGATTCATCGGTCTTTATTATTGTAACTACAGCTACCGCGATAAGCGGTGAAGGATTTCATAATATTTTTTAATATCAATTTAATACTTTTAAAATTCAAAAGTTACTATTTTTATGCAAATGTTAACAAAATCTTCATCTCTATTGCAAAATACGACACAAACAGTTATAATATATCAAGCGTCGTATTGGACAATGTGTATAGGTTTATCATTGTTTTTTATTGTATAGTGAATTAAATCGACAAAACCTTGTAAGAGAAAGATTTATGAAAAAATTTATCACCGAACATAGAAAGCCTGTTATGTTTTCCGCGATAATTCTTCTTTTGATTATTATTTTCACTACAGCGGGAACAGCGGTTCCGACGATGATTGGCAATAAGACGGTCGACGATATTAAAACCTGCTCTAAGCCCGAGGGAGAAATAGTCGCTAAGGGTATTGATGTTTCTCGGTATCAGGGCGATATAGATTTTAACAAAGTGAAAAATGACGGATACAGCTTTGTGATTATACGAGTCGGTACAAGTCTCGGCGGTAAGGACTCCAAATTTGAGACTTATTATAAGGAAGCCGTGAACGCGGGGTTGGATATAGGCTGTTATTTTTATACTTACGGTTATACCGCTGAGGAATTAAAGCAGGAAGCGAAGGATGTTATTTCGTATATCGACGGTAAGGATTTTAATTATCCCGTATTCCTTGATTTTGAACACGCTGAATTGCTAAAGTACAACAGAGTCGATGAAAATACGGCTATGATCGATACTTTCTGCAAGTATATAAAACGTTCGGGATATTATCCTGGGGTATATACCTCGAATAGTATCTACAAGAATTATTTTGATAATATAACTTTAGGCAATAAATGGGATTTTTGGATAGCGAGCTATATTGATAATACTTCTAATTCAAAAAAATTCTCAAAGAGTTTTTCAATATGGCAGTATACAAGTAACGGAGGCGTTAACGGGATTAATGCCCGAGTCGACCTTAATGTTGCGTATGTGAACTATCCTAAGATAATAAATGAATTTAAAAATCAACTAAAAGAACTAAGAAATTAAGTTTTTTCTTAATTTGGAGGAATGATTTAATGAATTATAAAAGGCAGGATCTTGGTTGCACCTACACTTTTGACCGTTCGGTATTCAAGGTATGGTCGCCTGAGGCGTCCGACGTAAGAGTTCAGCTTTATAAGACAGGCTCCGACGAGGAACCCGAGGCTCAGAAGCTCGAAAGCTACGGACTTACCCTTGACCGTAATACAGGAGTATGGTCTGTCACCGTATATGGCGATTTAAAGAACCTGTATTATACATATCTCGTTACCTTTAACGGAGTTACAAGGGAAACGCAGGATGTGTATTCTAAGGCGGTAGGCGTTAACGGAAAACGCTCGATGATATGCGATATGAAGTCCACAGACCCCGAGGGCTGGGATACGGATAAGCATATCTTAGTTAAGCATCCTACCGACGCTGTGATTTGGGAAGTCCATGTCGCTGACTTCTCGGGCAGTGAAAGCTCGGGAGTTACTCCCGAGCATATGTGTAAGTATCTCGCTTTTACCGAGCGCGGCACTACTCTTAACGGCGAAGGCAAAATTTCTACCTGCGTCGATTATTTAGTTGATTTGGGAATAACTCACGTCCACCTTAATCCCGTATATGATTTTGACTCTGTGGACGAGGCTCATCCCGAAAAGAATGAATATAACTGGGGATATGACCCCGCTAACTATAACGTTCCCGAGGGTTCTTACTCGACGAATCCTTTTGACGGAAATGTGCGTATCCGTGAGTTCAAAGAAATGGTAAAGGCTTTGCATGACGCGGGTATCGGCGTAATTATGGACGTTGTATATAACCATACAAGTTCGACTGATTCCTGCTTTAACCGCACTTACCCCGATTACTACTACAGGAAAAACGGCGACAGGTTTTTAAATTCCTCGGGTTGCGGAAATGTTTTTGCAAGCGAAAAGGAAATGGCAAGGAATTATATTATCCAGTCCGTTTCTTATTGGGCGAGAGAATACCATATCGACGGTTTCCGTTTTGACCTTATGGGCTGTATCGATACTACTACGATGAACTTAGTGCGTCTCGCGCTCGACGAAATCGACCCCAGGATCCTCATCTACGGCGAGCCGTGGACTGCCGACTTGGGCGATAACGGCATTCCGTTTGAGGACGCTTGCGTTAAGGAAAACGCCTATAAATTAAGCTCGAGGATAGCTATGTTCAACGACAGCTTCCGTAACGCGTTAAAGGGAAACAGCGATGATTCCTCGATCGGTTATATCCAGGGTAATAACCATAATATTTATTACGTTATTTCGGGAATTCTCGCTTGTTCATCCGATACTTTCCTTAAATGGGCGAAGAAGCCTACCCAGTGCGTAACATATAACTCCGCTCACGATAACCTTACCTTATGGGATAAAATTTTAAAATCCTGCGGAATCACCGATTATGATACGACTGATGAAAACGTTATCGATATGAACAGGATCTCGGCTGCGATGATATTCTCATCTCAGGGTATCCCGTTTATGCTCGCGGGCGAGGAGATGGCGCGTACAAAGCACGGCGACCATAACAGTTATAAATCTCCGCTTTCGATAAATGCTATTGACTGGAACAGACTTAAGAGATATAAAGGATTAGTGCTTTACTATAAGGGCTATATCGCTCTGAGAAAATGCTTCTCGCCGCTTAGAGAACCCACAACAATTACCGTCAGCAACACTTACTTTGAGACGGACGGACGTTCTATAGCTTACACTGTCCCGAATATTGTTCATGATGAGTGGGATATGATGGCCATTCTTTTCAACAATTCTCACGAAACCGCTCATATCACTCTTAAATCCCATACGACCTTACCTCATTCGTGGGTTATTCTCGGTTATGATAATGAACAGGGCTTGTATGAGTATAAGCGTATTGACGGTAATGATATCAACATTCCCGCGATGAGGACGCTTATTTTGATTGACGACAAGAGTTTTGACCGTATCAAAAAATCTAAATCTAAAAAAATGGTAAAACTTTTAAAGAAAGAGCCCGAGAAGAAAGCTGAACCCGCTCCAAAAACCGAATTAAAAACGGGTGAAGAGGAAAAAGCGTAAATATTTCTTGACAAAAAATAAAAGTATGATATAATCAATATGTTATCCGTTAGGCTATGCTTATAGGCTAACGGATACTTAATATTCCTTGCGGTATTTTTAATATACCGCCATTAATGTCCAGAAGGAGGTGTTCAACGTGGCAGTAAAGGCTAATTACGAGACAGTAATGATTTTCTCTTTAAAGCTCGGCGACGAGGGTATCCAGGCTCTTATCGAAAAGTTCAAGGCTTTGATCGAGAAGCACGCTACTCTGCAGAATGTTGATGAATGGGGTAAGCGTAAGCTCGCTTATCTTATCAACAAAGAAAGCGACGGTTACTATGTTCTCATGGATTTTGAGTCAGAGGCTGAATTTCCCGCAGAGCTTGACCGTGTATTCAAAATCACAGACGGCGTTCTCCGTTCTATGATTATCAAAAAGGGTGAATAATTTAATAGCACGCGTTTTTCGCGAATGAAAGGATGAAGAATTATGTTGAACAGAACTATTTTAATGGGACGCTTGGTAGCGGATCCCGAACTTAAGACAACAGCTTCAGGCATAAGCGTTACGAGCTTTCGTATTGCGGTTGACCGTAATTACGTAAAGAGCGGTGAGGAGCGTAAGGCTGACTTTATC
>CAJOHT010000094.1 GCA_905234305.1 uncultured Ruminococcus sp.
TATTAGAATTATCAAAAGTTTCCTTATCGAATTTATCAAGCTCATTCGGGATAGTATGATAACAGAATTCCGCGCCGAACATATCGCCTGTTTTTATAAGCGAGCGCACGCTGCAATAGCGTTTATCCTTGCAATAGCGCTTGTTATATCGGAAAGCTCTTCCGATTTGTCCCGATTTATAATTGCATCCGAAAGCCGCTCCCGCGGAAACCCCGATACATCCGTCGAGCATTATTCTGTTTTCCATAAGGACGTCAAGAACTCCCGCGGTAAACATACCGCGCATAGCTCCGCCCTCAAGCACTAAGCCTTTTTTCATAAAAACTCCTTATCAGTTATTATATTTCGATAACACAATGGTTAAACGCGTTTATTACGGTAGTATCTCCGTGTTTTGTTTTTTGGGGGATAGAGGTTCCGTAATTACGGTGAATATGCCCGTGGAAAAAGTAACTCGGGCGGTATTTGTTTAACAGCTTGTTAAAGCACTCGAACCCGCGGTGAGCCTGGGAATCAATATCGTTGAGATGGCGCGCGGGAGCGTGCGTCACCAGGATATCAAACCCTCTGTTAAAGAAGATTGACGGTAATAGCTTTAAAATCCTGCGGTGCATCTGTTTTTCGGTAAACATATATTTACCGTTTCGGTAACGGTGGGAGCCGCCCAGTCCGATAATTCTCAATCCGTTGAATTTATAGAGCATATCGTCAATGCAGATACATCCCTCGGGCGCTCTTTTAAAGTTCTCGTCGTGATTTCCGTGGACATAAAGCAGGGGGCATTTCGCCATTGTCACCAGAAACTCAAGGTAAGAAACTTTTAAATCTCCGCAGGCTATTATAAGGTCTATGCCGTCGAGCCTCCCCGGTTTATAGAAATCATAGTAGTATTCCGACTCGATATCGGAAACAGCCAGTATTCTCATACGCCGTCACCGCCTTCGTCATTTTCGGCGGTATCGAGCGATTTTTCTATACCCGCTATATCTACGGTAGCCTTGCCCATAGGGCTGAGTTCCTCGTAGCGTGGGATAGTGCCGATAATATTTTCAACAAGATAATCCATACTGATAATCTGGTCGAGACTGAGGGATTTTTGACCAGCGCCGATTTTTTCGCCGCTTTGGGTAGTGATCGGAGTTAAAAACGGAATACATAAGTCGTGTTTAATGCTTTCCTTTAGGAAGTTGCAGAAGCGCTTTGACGCCTCGGTAAGGTGCTGGGAGTACACAATATCGACAACGCCCGCCGACATACCCCAGTAGTAATTCAGCGCTTTACTGCTGCTCGCGTATTCCGACTGCATACTTTTGTCGAGTATACGGCGCATAATTTCCTCGTAGTAAACTCCCCAGTTCCATACGGGATTGGCGAGCAAATCGAGCGTATCGCCGCGTACATAAGATAGCCCGAAGCTGTTTCTGTCGTCCTCCAAAAACCGCGCGGTATCCTGAGTCGAGATAATATGGATATCCCGCTCCTCAAGAGCTTCGGCGGCTGCTTTAGCGCCTTTTACCGCCGACCATTCAAGATATACCTTAGCCCTCGGGTCAGTCATCTGCGCTCCGATAGCGAATGCGTTTATAGCGGCTATCTGCCCGTAAATAGGGTAGTCGCATACATAACCGAGCTTGCCGCTTTCGGTAAGCGAACCCGCTAAAGCGCCGAGAATAAACTTTGCCTCGTACATACGGGTATAGTAGGAGCGGATATATCTGTGAGATTTATTAAGCGAGCAGTTCATAATTACAACTTCGGGATTTTCGACTGCCGCGCGTAAACTTGCCTGTAAGAGTCTCGGCGTAGTTGTAAAAATCAGCTTACATCCGTCTTTTATAGCCTGTTCGATAACCTCAATCGGGTTGTCCATAGCGTTGGGATAGGCTTTTGTTTCGATTTTATCCTCAAAAATCCGCTGAATATGACGTCTGCCTTTTTCGTGTTCGTGAACCCAGCCCGAGCTTTCGGGAGTGCCGTCGTAGATGAAAGCGACCTTATAGACCGTAGGCGCGATAACGGGCAGTACCTTCGAGAGTACGCTCGGTTTTTTAGCTTCGGAGGGGTCTGACATTATCTCGATAGGCTCCTCATCCTGCTGGAGCGATACTTCCTCCCAGATTTTTGTAAGGTTCTTTTTAATATCGGCAGCCTCGGTTTTTTTTAGTTCGGGATATCCGTATACCTTAATATAACTGAGCAGAGCGTCGCCGACGGTCGAATTCAGCTTATCGCCGTCTTTAGAGATATACGCATGCTTAAAGCGGTAATAAACCGCTGTAAAATCTTTGCGCTCATTTTCAGTCCATTCCTCATCCGCTTCCTTGCCGAGAAGCATCTGAAGCCGGGCGTAGCTGCCTTTTTTGCTGAAGTCGATAAAATTAATCCCGCTCAGCTTATAGAAGGTCAGAAATTCATAGTAAATCTCAACCTCTATATCGTCGGTTTTTTCGGGGAGGATACGCGTAACCATCGCGGCTATCGAGTCCGCGTTAAAGAATTTTAAAACGCTTACGCGCTTATTGCCCTCCTCAACATAAAAGCGGTTCATATATTCATACGCTTTGATCGGGTCGTGGATACCCTCGCTCAGGTGAGCGTCGCAGAGCCGTTTCCATTTAGTCGCGAACTCCGTATCCTCGTCGAGGATAGGCATAAAATTAGCGGCAAAGGCGTTAGACCTGCCTTTAGTTTTAGTGCCAACGATTTTTTCGAGCGGAACCTGCACCAGCCCGAGGTCTATCCCCGTCGATACGCGTTCCGAGGATAAAAATTCATCCAGCACGGGCAAAAACGGAGATTTGCCCTTAAAAACGCAGGCGCGGTATTCTTTTTGAGCTGATTTTAACGCTTCCTTATAATATGTTTCAGACATAGTCCTCGCTCCTAAATATTTATATAAATAGTATATAACAAAAGGATTTTCTTGTCTACATAAAAGAGAAGAAAATCCATTGACTTTTGAGAACGTTTGTGCTATAATGTTCCAAGGAGCTGTCCGAAAACGGAGCGGTTAGCCCTCCTGTCAGGAAACTGAGATTCCTGTTTACATAGAAAACCTTAGGGGAATATGTACTAGGAGGGGATTGCTATGTATGAGATTATCTTATACTTAACAATTGTACTCTTGATTATTGTTATATCAAATAAAAAAGAGAAATAACCGCCAATAGCACCTAGGCGGTTATTTCTTAATAATCCATCAACTAGGGCTAACCGTTTCTTCGGTCAGCTCCGATTCTATATATATTATACCACATAAAATGAATATGTCAAGATTAAGTGAAATCTTAATTAAAGATCAGGCAGTTCGTAGTCATCGGCATCGTCGGGTAAAGACGCGATAACTGTCGGGATTTCGCCTTCGACATCGTCGGAGTTATTTTTATCGTTCGAATTATTTTTAGAACTGTTATTCTTAGAACTGTTATTTTTGGAACTGTTGTTATCCGAATTCTTATTATCCGAGCTGTTATTCTTTGAGCTTGTAGAGCTTTCGATATCATCTTTATGCTTCGCGATATACTCGTCCACGTCAAGCTCCTTACCGTTTTTATCCTTAACGGAGATAATATTACCGTTCTTATCCTTTGTAATTATATTGCCCTCGTCATCTTTTTCGGTAGTAGTACCGTCAGCTTTTGTAGCAGCCTGAGTAGTTTCGGTTTTATGAGTAGTTGAGCTTTTAGTGTTCTCATTATCGCCCGCGCAGCTGCAGCCCGCGGCAACAGCCGCGAAAAGCATAACGGCAATTAATAAAGAAATCACTTTTTTCATATTAAAACCATCCTTTGCTTTCAAAATTTCTATATACATTATAGTATAAAATATCGGATTTGTAAATAGTTGAAAATGCAATTATAATGGAAAAACGCTTGATTTACTTGAACGTATGTGTTATAATAAATTTGGGAGTTATCCTGTAAAACGGAGCGGTTAGCCTTCCCTCGAGGTACTGAGAACCTCGTTTACATAGAAACCCTTGCGGGGAATATGTATTGGGAGGGGATTGCTATGTATGATATTATTTTATACTTGACAATCATTCTCTTGATAATTACATTATTGAAAGATAATGATAAATAAAAAGAGTAACGACCGCCTAAAACCCTAATTAGCGGTCGTTACATAACAACTTGTTAATTAAGGGCTAACCGTTTCTCGGATAGCTCCTTTTCTATATTTATTATAGCATAAATAAAAACATTGTCAATATCCATTCTCCATTATTCATTATCCATTATTCATTATCCATTATTCATTATCCATTATTCATTATCCATTATTCATTATCCATTATCCATTCTCCATTATCCATTATCAATTATTAAGGGTCAAACTGCACAATTAGGGAATGTGAAATTTGTGTAAGTTAACAATTTTGTAATAAAATTGCTAAAATTCTTTTAACGACTTGAAAAATTTCGTCACTTTATGTTATTATAGTACAGTAAATAATTATGGGTTAATATAGGCTTATTGCGTCGGCGGAAGTCCCGATGCGCCAGGCGAGGCGGCTTAACTGCATCGCGCGTAAAGGGCGTATCATTCGGACATCCTCCCGATAGGTCAGGCGGGAAAAACCGCGCACAGGCACTGTAACGGCTCATAGCTTCGAATAACAGAATTCTTAATTGCGTTCGCTCGCGAACGCAGATTGGAGGTTTATTTATGAAAACGAAATTAAGGAGAATTTCTAGGCGTTCCCTTTCAATGTTCTTAGCGGTATTGATGATGTTGTCAATACTTGGATTTGGTTCATTGATTACAGCGAACGCGGCTACACAGCGTTATATTTATTGCGGTATTTCGAATAATTATGACAATAATAAAGATAGTAGCAACTGGGGTTTCAATTTCTGGGGCGGTACAAGTGGGGGTGTAAAAACACCAACTTATATTGCAAACTGGGACCATGACGGTCGTACATACCATGTCTATCGCGTACAAGTTCATGAT
>CAJOHT010000095.1 GCA_905234305.1 uncultured Ruminococcus sp.
CCTTTATTGAGCCTGAACTGAGGTAATTAAGTATTCCCGCTACGTCCTCGGGTAAGGTTTTTTCGTATGCCGAAACGGAAAGCTGCATTCCGTACGTTGAGTGCGGTTTAAAAACACCGATCAGCTTAACTTTTTCGCCGACATTTACATCGGGCATTATTCCGACGGCGGTAGTTTCGTCCTCGTCGTTAAGCTCGATAACCGTATATCCGTTTTGCTCGTTTCTGAAAATAACCGTTTCAACTGTGGCGGTTAGTTCCATTAATTCGTTGTCCTGCATAAAATCTCCTGAAAAAAACTGTGTAATTTTACTGATGAGTAATTGATTAATAAAAAGTTTTATTATATAATAAAGCTGTTAGAAAACAGAAAGTACATAAGTGCGGAGGTAAATTATGGAATTTTTTGCGAATGAAGGTAAAAATGTTGAGATTACCGTTAACGGTACTACTTATATGCGCCATGCAATTAAAACCCATTTTGTAAAGCAGGGCGAGGATTATGTTGAGATATTCAGAAAATACGTATCCCCGATTTACGAGGAAGGCGATATTGTTTCCTCCAGCGAGAAGATTATCGCGCTTTGTCAGAACCGTGTTGTAAGACGTGAGGATTTAAAAATCGGTTTTTGGGCAAAATTCCTTTCTAAATTCGCGTCCCACCCCGAAACAGCGGGCGTCGGAGTTGGCGAGACTATTAAAATGCAGTATGCTATAACTAAAGCGGGACTGCCTAAGGTTCTCTGGGCGAGCTTCGCGGGCGGAGTATGTAAAATCTTCGGTAAAAAAGGCGTGTTCTACGAAATCGTAGGACAGGATATCGCGGGACTTGACGGCTTTTATAATAAGGTATGGGACGAGTACGGCGATATAGGTATCGAAAATCCCGAAAATCCCTCGGGCGTATGCGATGAGATTAAGGAAAAGCTCGGTATGAGTATGATGATTGTCGATGCCAACGACCTCGGTCAGGAGATACTCGGCTATTCGTCCGATATTACGCTTTCCGAAGAGGAACTTCACGGGCTTATTTCGGATAACCCCTGCGGTCAGGGCAAGGAATGTACTCCGATAATCCTTATCCGCAAAAAGAAATAATTTTTAATGACATATATTATACAACATTTTTATAAATAAAACAATACGGAGTCGACGCGTTAATTAACGTATCGGCTCTTTGTTTTAGTGAAAAGTTTTACTTATTAAACAACGCTCGTATCCATTTTAAAGCGATATTGTATAAAAACTGTAGGGAATGGATTTCGCCACTCTTTGAAAAGGAATTCTGATTTTACCATACAAGAAAAAAGAAATTATAATCGAGCTGTTTTTAAAAAAATTAAAAAAAATTTAAAAATTTAAAAAATTTAAAAAAACAACAAAATATGTTGTACTTTTGTTGTAGTCGGTTTGATATACTTTAGTCACAGTCAAGGGGAAAACAAAAAACCTCTTAAAAACTTAACTAAAGGAGATAATCAAAATGAAAACAAAAGAAATCACAAGAACAGTAATCGCAGCAGTAATCGCAATCATCATCGCGGCTTCTTCCGCGGCTATCATAAATACAGTAAAGGTTGACGCCGCAAGCTATGAGGGCACAGCTCAGGGCAACCGTTCACAGAAAGTTGAAGTAATCAATCAGCTTCCCGAAAAGACAACTAAGCTCAATCAGTTCGCTAAGGCTTATTACTTCAAGGCAACCGGAAAAACAGCCAAAGGTTACGATTGGACATATAAGACCGACACTGACAATGTAAAAGTAAAATGCAAGTACGACTTCACAGCTCATAAGTATACATTCAAGCTCGTTGGTACAGCATACGGACTCAACCACTTCACACTCAAGTACAATGTATCCGATAAAAAATGGGCAAGCGAGAAGATGACAGTTTTCGTAGACAGCCAGAAAAACATTATGAGAACAGCGTAAATAAGAACAATAGTTGATTAAGGCGGCGTGAAAATCACGCCGCTTTTCTGCTGTAGCAATAGTCCTAAACTTCCTGATGACTTTTTTCGATTGATGTGATATAATTTATTTGATATGAAACAGACTCGAAAGGATAGGTTTTATGAAGATAAAAAAAGCGTATTATAGCTCTTAATATAGGTCTTTTAGCAGTTATGCTTTTTTCTTTTTTCTATATCTGGGCGGTAGGCGGAAGCTATACGCTTCATACGAACTCATTTTTTGAAGACGAAAAACTCCCGTCATACAGGGTCGAAATTGAAGATGAAAGCGTCGTAAGAGTTAAAGACCTTCGTATGGAAAACAGGGAGCTTGTCGCTGAATTTGAGGCGGTCGGCAAGGGCGAGAGCGAAGTCAAGCTCATCATAATCCGTAACGGAGAAGAATATGCCCCGCAGGAGTATAAGTTTAGCGTAAATGGCTTTGGAACATTGTTCGATATAACGTTGGATTTAATTAGCTTCAACGGACTCGACGCTGTTATTTATGCTATACTTATCCAGCTTTTACTGACTGAGATAATAATGATTTGGATGTACATAGATTACCGAAGAAAAGGGGATTTCTCCTATGCTATGATAGCCTGCGGAGGTTTAAGCATATATATCGGCTTCCTTTTAGCGTTTCTTATTTACAGCGTAATAAATAAGACGATACTTTCCTTAACGTTTTTTATCGGATTGGTTGAAACCGCGGGAGATTTATTGCTTTTACTTTTAGCGCCGTTTATGCTTTTGCTTTCCGTATTGCTTGCCGTGAGCAATATATGGCTTATGAGGCACGAAGGGTATCGTCCCGTAAATTCACTTGGAATAATTTTTGCTGTGGTTTGGTTTTTAGGAGCCGTGTTAACAATCGGGCAGTATTTTTATTCCGCTGTTTCAGAGCTTCCGTTCTATGACATTATAGGCGCCCCGCTGGTTTATGTAGTAGCGTATATGGAGTGTATGTTTATCGCAACGGTCGCATGTTCCTACCTTGCGGTAAAATACAAAACGCCTCTTGACCGCGACTATATCATAATCCTTGGTTGTGCTATTCGCAAAGACGGCACCTTGACTCCGCTTTTAAAGGGCAGGGTCGACAGCGCGGTTGAGTTTGAGAAAAAGCAGTTTAAAAAAACAGGTAAGCACGCAGTGTTTGTTCCTTCGGGAGGACAAGGTCCGAACGAGGTTGTAAGCGAGGGAGAAGCTATGGAGAATTATCTGCTGAGTATAGGAATCCCCGATGAGCAAATCCTTCGTGAGGATAAGAGCGTCAATACATTTGAAAATATGAAATTTTCGGGAAAGGTTATCGAAGCCGATACCGATGATTTTGAAAACAAAAAAATCGCTTTCGCGACTACTAACTATCATATTTTCCGAGGATATATCCTTTCTAAGAAAAACGGTTTTGAGGCTAAGGGAATCCCAGCTAAAACTAAGCAGTATTTCTTTCCGAATGCTTTTTTAAGGGAATTTATCGGATTGCTTGTCGATAAAAAATGGAAGCATGTTATTTTCATTCTTTTGACCCTTCTGTTTTCTTAGGGATTGACAGAATAGGCTCGTTGTAATATAAAGTTTTTATCGGGTTTATTACGCCTTGCGCAAGCGTTTTTCGGCTTGCGTGAGGCGTTTGTAATTCATTAAGATAACGATATTGTGTTTTAAGAATATTTTTAGTTTACAGGTTTACAAAAACACCGATTTAGTGTAAAATAAAATCACGCTAGTTGGAAATATGAGGTGGATAACTATGAATAGGTTTATTTTATCCTGCGAATCTACAGTTGATATGCCGTTTTCGGTGGTGAATTCGCGCGATATACCCGTTTTGTTTTACTCTTATACCGCGGGTGGAAAAGAGTACGAGGATGATATGGAACGCGATCCCAATGCTTTAGCGGAGTTTTATAACCTGCTCAAGACAGAGATCCCGTCAACATCTCAAATCAATGAGCATCAGTATATCGATTTTTTTACGGGACTTCTTGAGAAAGGCGACATACTGCATATTGTATTCGGCTCAGGTATGACGAAGTCTGTGCAGGGTGCCGAGGCGGCTGCCCAAAAGATGAAGGAAAAATTTCCCGAGCGTAAAATTATTGTAATAGATTCTTTATGCAGTTCTTCGGGTTACGGTATGCTGGTTGACGCGGCGGCTGATATGCGTGACGAAGGAAAGAGCATCGAAGAAGTTGCCGAATGGGTAGATAAAGCGCGTCATAGAGTCCACCATGAGTTTTTCTCTACCGACCTGAAGTATTTCCGTCGAAGCGGACGTATGTCGGGCGCGGCGGCGACGGTTGCGGCTGTATTGAATATTTGTCCTATTCTTAAGCTCGACGCGGCGGGTAAAATAATCGCCTACGATAAGGTACGCGGTAAGCGTAACGCTATTTCATATATATTGCGTGAAATGGCGGCTCATGCTGAAGGAGGAAACAACTACAGCGGCAAGGTGTTTATCTGTCACTCAAATACTATTGACGACGCTATGGATACAAAGAAAGCGATAGAAGAACGTTTTAAAAAAATAGACGGCGAGGTTCAGATTTTTAATATCGGTACTATTATTGCCTCGCATACAGGTCCTGGAACCGTAGCGGTATTCTTCTTTGGTGACGAGAGAGAATAATAGAATACTAAGGCAATATCGTGCAGCATAACGGGCGATATTGCCTTTTACGCTATACTGGGAACAATAAAACGGGGTGAGAATGTTGAAAAAGATTAATTCCTTTAATACTGTGCTGCTGACGATAAAAGGTATGAGAAGTATTGAAGAGTATGAGATAATATGTAAAGGCGCTGATTCCGAGATAGCTTGCTATACACGCTATTATACCGATGAGGGCAACAACCGTCGTCTTAATAAAAGCGTAATGACTGCTGCCGAAAGAATTCTTAAGCTGTTGAATGATTGCAGGATTATGAAATGGGACGGATTTGACGGTCCTAATCCGAAATGG
>CAJOHT010000096.1 GCA_905234305.1 uncultured Ruminococcus sp.
TACCGGAAACCTCGATAAAAGTCGATAATGTAAAGATTATCTCTTTGAGAACTGCGGTGCGCGGCGTGCGCCTTTGAGACCGTATTTCTTTCTTTCCTTCATTCTCGGGTCACGAGTGAGGAAGCCTGCCTTCTTAAGAGCGGGACGAAGCGCCTCGCTGTCATACTGAAGAAGCGCGCGGGAAATACCGTGGCGGATAGCACCCGCCTGACCTGTAACGCCGCCGCCGTTAACACGGCATACAACGTCAAATTTCTCGGCTGTTTCAGTAAGGTTTAAGGGCTGGCGAACAATTAATTTAAGAGTCTCAAGACCGAAATAATCGTCGATATCTCTGTCGTTGATTGTAACTTTACCTGTACCCTGATAAAGTCTTACACGAGCTACGGAAGACTTTCTTCTTCCTGTTCCGTAAAAATAAGGTGTCTTATCGTACATAATGTCTTCCTCCTTCTTATGCTTCTACAGCCTCAGGCTTCTGAGCCTGGTGGTTGTGTTCCGCACCCTCAAACAGACGAAGTCTTAAGAGAGCGCTTCTGCCGATAGTATTTGAAGGAATCATACCCTTAACGGCAAGCTCCATTGCCTTAGTGGGGCGAGTAGCCATAAGAGTATCGTAACGTGTTTCCTTAAGGTGTCCGATATAACCTGTATGACGGTACCACTTCTTCTGAGTGAGCTTGTTGCCTGTTAATACCGCATCCTTGCAGTTAATGATAATTACGTGATCTCCGCAATCTACGTGGGGAGTAAATGTGGGCTTATGCTTACCTCTGAGAAGCACCGCAGCCTGAGCTGCTACGCGTCCTAAGGGCTTGCCTGCCGCGTCAATTACATACCACTTGCGGTCAATTTCGCTTTTTTTAGCCATATAAGTTGACATAGCGTTTCCTCCTTAGCATTCTTTCGTAATTTGCCTAGTTATTATAACAACCCTGAACGAGGTTGTCAATACTTTTTTGAAAGTTTTTTAATTTAGAAAACGCGTTCTCTTAAAATCTCAATTATTCTAATTTTTGCTCTCTTTTACTCATTTGCGAATTTTAATTATTTGCTAGAAAAAAATCGTAATATATATGGACTTTTACGTATTTCATGGTATAATTGTATTGTATATTTTATAATTATAAAGGAGGCTCTTCCAATGGTAGAATACAGAGTGGGTATTGACCTCGGCGGCACAAATATCGTAGCGGGCGTCGTTCGTCACGACTCTAAAAAAAATGAATATGAAATTATAGCTAAGGCTGAATGCAAGACGGCTATTCCCCGTCCCGAAGCGGACGTATGCGACTCGATGGCGGACGTAGTTAAGAAGGCTATTAAAAAAGCTAAGCTCACTATGGACGATATCGCGTATGTCGGAATCGGCGTACCGGGCGCGGTCAATCCCGAAACAAGAATCGTCGAGACTTCTCCGAACCTTTTCTTTAAAAACTGGGAAGTAAGCAAGATGATGGAGGAGCGCCTTAATAAATACGTTAAAATCGAAAATGACGCTAACGCGGCGGCTCTCGGCGAGTTCCTCGCGGGCTCGGCTAAAGGCTGTAAAAACGCGGTAGCCGTAACTCTCGGCACAGGCGTAGGCGGCGGTATCGTTATCGACGGAAAAATCTACAGCGGCTCCAACTTCGCTGGCGCGGAACTCGGTCATATGGTAATCGTTAAGGATGGTAAAAAGTGCGGCTGCGGAAGACGCGGATGCTGGGAGGCTTACGCCTCGGCTACGGCGCTTATCAACCAGACAAAGGACGCTATCGTTAACGAAAAGGCTGAGTTCAGCTATATGCTCGACGCGGTTGAGGGCGACCTCAATAAGGTAACAGGCAAGACCGCGTGGGACGCTTACCTCGCGGGCGATTCCACAGGCAAAGAGGTTATCGACAACTACATCAGCTACCTCGCGTGCGGTATCGTTAACGTTATTAACATCTTCCAGCCCGACGTACTCTGTATAGGCGGCGGCGTAAGCCGTCAGGGCGACAACCTCCTCAACCCCGTAAGAGCGATTGTTGAGCAGGAGAGAATTACTAAGCATAACGAAAAGCAGACAGTTATCTGCGCGGCTACCCTCGGCAACGACGCGGGTATCATCGGCGCGGCATCACTGTAATTCAAAATTCGTAATTAAATAAACTGACGGCGGCTCCACGAGCCGCCGTTTTTTCGTGAATCACTTACTTTATTCTAATCTTAATAACTTTATTAACTGTTTTGGGATTGTATTTACTATTACCCTTAGCTGTTATTTGCATATTGACTTTGTAAGTACCTTTCTTAACCTTTTTCCACTTATTAAAGGTAATAACTCCTTTAGCGTTAATTTTAAGGTACTTCTTAATCTTAGCCGCTTTAGTAATCTTAAAGCTTACTTTGCCTTTAGCGTTCTTGACTGAAACCGCCTTAACAATTTGAGCTTTTTTCTTTAGCTTTTTGAGCTTAACTGTTTTAACTTTAACGCTAACTTTAATTGGATTATCGTTTTTTACTTTTGAAATATCCTCTTTAATTTCGCTTTTTTCGATAAATAAAAAGTGATTTTTCACGGCGTAATTCTGAGCGTAACTACCCGAAACGCCCGTTATTGTATTTAGTCCTGATTTATAAAAGGCGTCCTCACCAATACTGTTAATATTATCCCCGAGTGTTATGTTTTCCAAAGCAGTACAACGTTCAAACGCGCTACGTTCAATTTTTCTTACGCTGTCGGGAATATCTATTTTTTTCAGCGATTTACATTTACAAAACGCATAAGCAGGTATTTCGGTAATACTTTCAGGGAGCTTTACCGTTTTAAGCCCAGTACATCCCTCAAAAAGCTTTTGCGGCAGCCCAGAAAAGGAATTCGGGAAAACAACTCCGCTAAGGTTCGGCTGTTCAAAAAATGCCGTTACCGCAACCGAAACGGTACCCTCTTTTATTGCAAGCTCCGTATTAATCGGCATTTTTCCGCTATATCCGCAGAGTATATTCTGAAAATACACCCATCCCCTTTTGCTGTTAAACCACTCGGTATCCTTGAATACATTGCTTCCTATTCCAGTAATTACCAATAGATACTGTTGTAAGATTCTTACATCCGTTAAACAGAGAATCATTAAAAACCCGTATCTTCTCGGGAACAAGTATTGTTGTAAGAGCTTCGCAATTACTGAATGCTCCTCCCCCAATTTCTTTCACGGTCTCGGGGATAATTATATTTGTAAGTACTTTGCAATCGCTGAATGCCGACACTCCGATTTTCTCCACAGTTTCGGGAATGTCAATTTTTTTCAGCTTATAACATTCTGTAAACATACCGAAAGGTATTTCCTTTATTTTTTCGGGCAGTTTTATTTCTTCCAACTCTGTACAGCCGCAAAATACGCTTGTACCCATTTCCGTTATGCTATCGGGAAGCAAAACGCTTTTAACACCTGTACACCAAAACGCACTTATGCCGATTTTTTCCGTCCCATCGGGAATGTTAACCGAATTAAGATTGCCGCAATAAATAAACGCGGAATCGCCGATTGTTTTTAATCCGTCTCCGATTTTCACATTCTCAAGAACCTCGCAGGAATCAAAGGCGTTTTTGCCGATTGTTTCAACTCCGTCGGGAAGTTTTATGCTCTTAAGCGATTTGCATTCGCTGAACACGCCGTCACCTAAATTCTTTATTCCTTTTTTTAATTCGGCTTTTTTCAGTTTCTCGCAGTAATAAAATGCGCGGCTGTCTATTTCAGACGCTGAGGTTGAAACGCTTTCGAGATCTTTGCAAAAACCAAAAGCGTGAACTCCTATACTTTTAACGCTGTCGGGAATGTTTACCGACTTCAAGCCCGTATACGAAAAAGCAAAATCGCCTATCTCCTCGACATTCTCGGGTATTTCGATTTCAGTTATTGCGGTTGAGTCGAATGCCCATTTGGGAATTTTTTTCACCTTATCACCTATAACGATTTTCGTAACGTTACCGCACCCGCTAAATACTTGTCCGTCGGCAGAAGCGCTGACAGCATTATAGTACAAGGCTGTCAAATTATTTAAATTATTAAACGAAGCTCTTTCGATATGAGTAATCGTCTCGGAAATAGTTACAGAATTCACATCAAGTCCGTACAGAAAAAGCGAAGAAAAAGACGTTACCGTATGTCCGTCGATCTCCGAAGGAATAACGACGTCCTTCTTATCCCCTATATATCTGACGATATAAGCGGTCGAATCGCTCCCGATATTGTATGTAAAATCTTCGTTTTTCGCGTCGTATTCACCCACAAACGAATCTTCGCCCTTCAATTCAGGCATTTCTTCTTCCGCGAAAACCGTACAGGGTAAAGCAAACAATGCGTTTAGAATCATCAAAACCGATAATAGAATACCGATTATTGATTTAGCCCTTTTCAATATAACCACCCATTTCGATTAAAGTTTCATTTATTTTTTATCGTTGCACTTGTTTTAGTGCAAATAAATTATAACATCAGAATAAAATAAAGTCAATGAAATTGTTCTAGATTAGTGCAAGGCGGCTTTGTTTATGGATATTAATTACGATAAAACTATCGGAAAAAAGATACGGGAGATAAGAATAGCTAAAAAGCTTACTCAAGAAGAATTATCGGCAAAGCTTCAGGTAAACGGTTGCGACCTTACGAGAAGCGCCCTCGCCAAAATCGAGGTAGGTCAAAGGCACATATATATTGATGAACTGAAAACAATTGTCAAAGTTTTGGAGATAAAATACAAGGAATTGATTTTATAGATACTAATTATCCGAAAAGTATTGACAAAATCAGGTTTTTATTATAGAATAATTGTTGCTGACTTTGTGTCGGCATATATGGCGGAATAGCTCAGCTGGCTAGAGCATTCGGTTCATACCCGAAGTGTCGTAGGTTCAAGTCCTATTTCCGCTACCAACCTGGCCCGGTGGTCAAGCGGTTAAGACACCGCCCTTTCACGGCGGTAACACGAGTTCGATTCTCGTCCGGGTCACCAAAGGGCGACAGCCTCTGGCTGTTGCCCGTATTATTAGCTGGTGTGGTGGAATAGGCAGACACAAGGGACTTAAAATCCCTCGGACTAATAATCCGTATCGGTTCAAGTCCGATCACCAGCACCAAAATAAGAACTGACCATATTAGGTCGGTTCTTATTTTTTTATTACATCGAACTTAAAACAGCGGACAAAAAATTATTGCTATTATCACAGGTGATAGGGCTAGAGTCTTGATATTTAAATCAAGAAATGGTAAAATTGTCACAACAAGAAAGCGCGCGCAAATAGGCGCATCCGCTTTCGGATTGCTTATCAGTACAAAAAACAGTAAGGAGAAAAAATGAAAAGAACAATTATTGAGTTTTTAATAGGCTTACCCGTTATCATAATCGGCTTTTTTCTGCTCGATTACTTATACTGTACGTTTATTACGCACTCCCCGTTTGTTTTTAACGTCCAGGGTTGCGGGATCGCGGTTGCGGTATGGGCAGTTGTTGAAATCGTTACATTTATAATAAGAAGCAAAAACAGCAAATAGTATAAACGAGCAAGCTGAGAAAGGTGGAATATGTATGAAAAAAGTAATATCTTTGGGATTATCGGTTTTGATGATGATTTCTCTTTTTACCGCCGCTGTACCGTTTGTCGCAAGCGCAAAGGACGGAGAATACCGCGAAAACGGGTTTTGTTATGAGATTGTCGGCAGCAAAGCTACCATAACGGGAATCGAGTCAGACGAACAATATCTGAATATTCTCGGTGAACTAGAAAACGGCTGCACTGTAACGGCTATCGGCGACGGCGCGTTCAGCGGTAATCTCAATATTGTTTCCGTTAACTGCGACGCCGCGCTTGAAAGCATCGGCGATTACGCTTTTGAGGCTTGTTCACATCTTAAAAAAGTTTCTTTTGACGGTCCTGTAGGAAGCATAGGCAAGGGAGCTTTCTCGGATTGTACTTCGCTTGAGTCGGTAACACTTAATAAAAATGTTAAATCTATCGGCGACGGCGCGTTCCTCTTTGATAAAGAATTGAATTATTTCGGGTTTCCGAAAAACCTTGAGGAAATCGGAGAATACGCCTTTGCTCTCAGCGGATTGTCGAACGTTATTATGAACAATAAACTCAAAACTATCCCCGACAGGCTGTTTTACGGCTGCGAAGCATTGCGGAATATTTCCCTGCCGAAGAATCTTGAAAAAATCGGTAACTACGCTTTCACTAATTGTTCAAAGCTCGATATCGACAGCTTCCCCGACAGCCTTGATTCAATCGGCAACTACGCGTTTAGTCACTGCGCGCTGTCCTCGCTTTCATTTAACGGAAGCTCTATCGGCAAGGGTGCTTTCTCGGAGCTTTCCGATACTCTTGAGAGCGTTGAGTTTTCAGACAATCTTAAAAAAATAGGAACGCTCGCGTTTGAAACAACAACGATAAAGAACGTTGTACTTCCCGATAATTTAGCTCTCGAGAACGGCGCGTTCGCGGATATTACAACCGCTAAATACGCTGTAAAAGATACTAACGGCAAGTACGTTTCAAAGGACGGAGTAATTTATACTAAGGACAATAAAACTCTTGTATACTATCCGAAGGAAAAGGGTTATAATTCCGAAAGCGGTGAGGAAGATCCCGAGTACATTTATAAAATTCCTAGCGGGGTTGAAAATATCGCTCCGTACGCGTTCTGCGGCGCTGACTTTGTAACTGAGGTAAAAATGCCCGAAACGCTGACAAAAATCGACAACCACGCGTTTTTTAAAGCAGGACTCAAAAAGATAAGTATCCCTGACAGCGTAAAAACTATCGGCGATCACGCCTTTGCCGAAGTTCCGCAAGCGCAGGGACTCAGCCTCGGCTCTGTAGAAGAAATCGGAGATCTTGCTTTTTACGGTTTCGGCGAGGAGCCTATCACGGTAAAAATTCCCGACTCGCTTAAAGAGTTTAATCCAAACGCGTTTTTGGGAACGGGTATCAGTTTTACGGCTGATAAAAAATACAAGGCAAAAGATGGAATGCTTTATTCAGGCAACGGAAAAACTCTCCTGTTTTTACCTGAATCAGACGAAAAAACCTTTACCGTGCCCGAAACTGTTGAGAAAATCGCTCCGCGCGCGTTTGCCGCGAATAATACTGTAACTAAACTTATTATCACCTCCGCCTTAAAATCAATCGGCGAACAGGCGCTTGAATACTATATCGATTACAGCGACGGCTACGAGTCGCTTAAATTCAAGGACGGGATGTATATTATCGGCAGCGCCTCCAAGGATGTAAAAACCTACGCGGATAATCACAATATCGGAGTATTCTCCGAACAGCCGACGCAGAATATTAAATCGGTAACTCTTAAAGGCAAAAAAACCGCTGAGTTTATTATAAAAGGCGCTGATGTTCAGGATATCGTCTATTCATCAAGCAACGACAGGATCGCTTCCGTTTCCGACAGCGGAAAAATCACGGGACTAAGTAAGGGTACTACATATGTCACTGCGGCAACAGGCACAACCTACTTTAAATGCAAGGTAAAAGTAACTTCCGAAAGCGGTATAAAATACACAGGCTTTGACGACAGCAATTATTACAGAGTTACGCCTAAAACCTATGAGCTTTGGAGAGAAAACTATCTTACGCACAACAGTAAGTTATCCGAAAGTTTTCTGGACGATGTTGACGAGTCGGCTATGTCGGCTTATCAGAGCGAAAGTTTTTATACAGCTATGTTCGGCGTTAATAATAAGGGAACCGATTTTTATAATATGGCTCTCAGAGATTTCGGAGAAGGCTTTGAGCCGATGATTTCCATATTGAACCACGCCTGTGATACCGAGCTTGCG
>CAJOHT010000097.1 GCA_905234305.1 uncultured Ruminococcus sp.
GGTTTTGGCTCCACCGTTTCTGCCCTTGTATTTGCACCACCAGCCCGTATATTTCTCGTAATCGGTAACGCCGATGCTTCTCAGTTCATTCGCTACGCCTACGGCGTTGCCGAGCGAGTTATCGTAGTCCCATACGGGCGAGCCGTAGAATTTATACTTGCCGTTTTCATCGGGCTTATAGGTAAGATACAGGCTTGAAACTCCCGCGTCCCAGTTCTTTCCGAGTTCGTTGATAATATAGATTTTCGCTAAGGAATCAACGTCGGCGTAATCGGAAAGGTCTTCGGTTTTACTTCTTGATGCGCTGTAAAAATCGCCGAATTTTTTCGAGACATAGGCTTTGACCTCGTCGTAACCCTTATCTCCTTTTTCAAGCTCGGGAGCTTTTATTGTGATTTTCTGACCCGAAACGCTTACGTAGTAATCCTCGCCGTCAGCCGCTCCCGCGTCAACCTCGCATAAGAACGGGAAATCTTCTTTTATATTGCCGTCTTTGTCGAGGTAATCGTCTTCCTCAAAATCAGGAACTAATGAATTTTTACCTACTTCGATTTTTTCGCATATCTGATACGAACCCCAATAATAACCGTTCGCGTAGAAATCAACATAACGGGAATCCGAGGCGTAGGGCATTCCTACAGCGTCGGAAAGGTCGTAGAGGAATCTGTTGCGGGAGAGAGAATCATCCTGATAGTTGGCGAGCAGAGAGAATTTCTTGCCTTTGCTCATTCCCGCGATACTTACATTATCGTTGTACGTAATATTATAAGGTTTTTTAGCCTTTTGCCAGGTTGTATTTCCTCTGCCTTTAATTTTTTTAACAGAGGTGTTGTCGATTTTTCCGTCGGGAGTGACGATAGCGCCTGTCGCCTTAGCTGAAAGGCTTTTATCGCTGTTGAGGTAAGTTATAAGTTCGGTGCCGTTCTTATCGGCGTTGCTGTTATTTACGTAAATCGCCGCTTCCGCCGACGATTTAATAAACTCAACGGTATACTCGGTGCCGTCGGCTTTTACCTTAACGTTTTCTCCTTCTTTATAGGAAACCTCGGCGGACTTGCCCGCGGCGATTTCAGTTCCGTTTACTATAACGGCTGAAGTGTAGGCATTATAGATGTCTACTTTATCTGCGTTTGCCGAGGAGGGGAGGAAAAAGTATTTTTTGTTTTTGTTAATCTCAACGTAATCCTCGTTGTGAGCGCTTTGCCACATACTCCAAGCCTCGGTGTCGGAGCTTGCGGATACGGCGTGAGCGTAAAGCGCGTTCATTGTTTTAAAGGATACGGGAGAGGTTATTTCCTCGGCGCTGAAGCTCACCGCGCAAACGGCTGAAATTAGCAATAAAACCGAGAGAAAAATTGAAATAGTTCTTTTCATAATCTTCTCCTTTCGCTATTCAAAACTTCAACTAAAGTATAATATAAAAATCAAATCAAGTAAAGTGACAATTTCTTGTCCGAGTAAAAGTTAAGGGACAGTGCAAAAACCTTTGCGCTGTCCCTTAGAATAAATGAGATTTACACAATTATTCAATCGGTTCAAAGTCGGCAACGCCGTGTTTACAAAGCGGACAGATGAAATCGTCGGGAAGCTCGTCGCCCTCGTAAACATAACCGCAAACCTTACATACCCAGCCTTTCTTACCCTCGGTTTCGGGTTTAGGCTTAACGTTGTTCTGATAATAGGTATAGGTCATAGTATCCTTATCGGAGGTCACTCTAGCTTCGGTAACGCTGCAGATGAACATTCCGTGAGTATCGAGGTCAATATAATCCTCTACCTTTAAGGACATAAACGAGTTGATATACTTCGGCAGGAATACAAGACCGTTGTCCGATTTAAGAGTTTCAAAGCCCTCAAATTTATCGGTATTTCGTCCGCTCTGGAAACCGAATCTCTCGAATACGCTGAACGGAGCCTCGACGGACAGGCAGTTAACGTTCATCTTGCCCGTTTCTTTAATAACGTGATGGGAATAGTTCTGTTTATTGATGCATACTGCTACGCGGTTCGGCGAATTCGTTACCTGGGTAACGGTATTGACAATAAGTCCGTTATCCTTTTTACCGTCGTTAGAAGTAACAACATAAAGTCCGTAACCGATTTTAAAGAGAGCGGTCATATCGTTTTTATCGGCAGTTTCATCATGCTGTGCGAGATAATCCTTGCAAAGCTCGTCAGCGAGCTTCTCGAGCTGCGCGCTGCTGTCTTCGTTAAGCGCGGACATAATTTTAACGGTAGTATCTGTAAATTCGATATTTTTACAGCCCTCGAGCATTTTCTTCATTGTTTTAGCCGCGAGCGGAGCCCATGAGCCGTTCTCGATAAGACCGATCGTCTTGTTCTGGAAATTGCGTTCGGTAAGGTGGTTGATAAACTCGCGCATAAAGGGGAATATCTCGGCGTTATATGTAGTTGTCGCGAGTACGATCCTTCCGTAACGGAACGCATCCTCAACGCATTCCGCCATATCCTCGCGGGCGAGGTCGTTTACAACAACCTTGGGACAGCCTTTGACTCTCAGTTTTTCGGCAAGAAGCTCAACAGCCTTTTTGGTGTTTCCGTAAACAGAGGTATAAGCAATCATAATACCCTCGGTTTCAACGCCGTAGCTTGACCAGGTATTATAAAGGTCGAGATAATATCCGAGATTCTCAGTAAGTATAGGACCGTGGAGCGGACAGATGATTTCGATATCGAGAGCAGCGGCTTTCTTTAAAAGAGCCTGAACCTGAGCGCCGTACTTTCCTACTATGCCGATATAGTAGCGTCTTGCCTCGCAAGCCCAGTCTTCATCAACGTCGAGCGCGCCGAATTTGCCGAAGCCGTCCGCGGAGAACAATACCTTGTCTTTGCTGTCGTATGTGACAATAACCTCAGGCCAATGTACCATCGGAGCGGCTACGAAATTAAGAGTATGCTCGCCTAGTTCGAGAGTGTCGCCTTCTTTTACAACAACTCTTCTGTCCTCAAACTGAGTGCCGAAGAAATTCTGCATCATATTGAACGCTTTCTGGCTTGAAACAATCGTCGCGTCGGGATAATTGTTCATAAAGTTTTTAATGTTGGCGCTATGGTCGGGTTCCATATGCTGAACAACAAGATAATCGGGCTTTCTGCCGCCGAGAGCGTCCTCGAGATTATCGAGCCATTCATTTTTGAAGTTGCGGTCTACAGTATCCATAACCGCTATCTTATTGTCTAAAATAACGTAGGAATTATACGCCATTCCGTTAGGAACTATATACTGACCCTCGAACAAATCGATTTTATGGTCGTTAACGCCTACATACTTAATGTCTTTGGTAATATTCATAGATATGCCTCCTTAAGGATATTTTCTATAGTATAGCATAAAAAAGGTAAGTTTTACAACACTATTTTGTATTTAAATGCCATAAAATAAAAACCGACATTTTTCATAAAAAATAAGTATTATTATAGGCAAAAAGCCCAAACAAAATTCACCAATAGCCGAACTTAGCCGATTTGCTCACAAAAATGACCGAGTTTAGTCATCTGCGCGCTGCGATTTCAGAAAAATGTAATAATTTTTTCAAATTTTTAATAAATTTTTACACATTTTGTATTGACAATGTTAGGTACCGTGATATAATGTAATCAAGAGGTGATTGAATTTGCTCAATCAGGAGAGATATAAGCTAATTCAGGAGTTAATCGAGGAACGAAATACCGTCACCGTAGCTGAGCTTGCAAAGGAGCTTAATACATCCGAATCGACAATCAGGCGTGACCTGACCGCTTTGGATCAACTCGGCAAGATACGAAAGTTTTTTGGCGGCGCAACTGCCATAAAGACTAACGAAGGAATTTTCGAGGATGCCGTAAGCGTTCGCGAGGCGATGATGAGCGAAGAAAAAAACGCTATCGGAAGCTACGCGGCGAGCCTTATAAATGACGACGACTTCGTGTATATCGACTCGGGTACAACTACCTCGAGGCTTATAGATTTTATCACTAACGAAAAAGCGACCTACGTAACGAACGGTATCGCCCACGCTAAAAAGCTGATACGAAAAGGACTTACCGCGTACGTAATCGGAGGAAAAATCAAGTCGGTAACGGAGGCTGTAGTCGGTTCCGAGGGAATAAACAGCCTTAAGAATTTCAATTTCTCAAAAGCGTTTATGGGAGCCAACGGGATAGATATTAAAGGAGGCTTTACCACTCCCGATATCGAGGAAGCTCTTGTAAAACAGACCGCTATCGAGCGAAGCTACACCGCGTTTGTGCTGGCGGATAATTCTAAGTTCAGGCGGGTGTTTCCCGTAACTTTCTGCGAACTGAATAAATGCTGTATCATTACCGACAGGCTGTCTGATAACAGTTTTTCAAAGGAAACTATTATTAAGGAGGTAAATAAATGATTTATACCGTAACCTTAAACCCCTCAATAGATTATATCGTAAGACTTAAGGACCTTACTCTCGGAATAACTAACCGCACTACGAGCGAGGAGTATTATTTCGGTGGTAAGGGTATTAATGTTTCTCTTGTGCTTGCCGAGCTTGACTTAGACAGTACGGCGCTCGGTTTTGTCGCGGGATTTACGGGCGAGGCGATCGATAAAGGCATAAGCAACGACCGTATTACTACCGATTTTATTAAACTACGCGAGGGCTGCTCGAGAATAAATGTAAAAATTAAAGCCGACGAAGAAACCGAAATAAACGGGCAGGGTCCTCATATTTATGAGGACGAACTCGAAAAGCTGATGAAAAAGCTGAATCAGATCGAGGACGGCGATACTCTTATTTTAGCGGGAAGTATACCGAATACTTTACCCGACGATATTTACGAGAATATGCTTGAGCGTCTTAAAGATAAGGATGTCAGGATCGT
>CAJOHT010000098.1 GCA_905234305.1 uncultured Ruminococcus sp.
ACCGAGCGTCTGTAAATTCTTACCTGAAATTGTTTCTGTTGTAACTACTATCATTTTTTATACCTCCTGAAATGATATATTCAATTATACATTATTTAGAGTAAGAATTCAAGTAAACAATATAGTTTTTACTCAAAAACCGTTTCGATAAGCCTGCCGCTGTCTTCGGGAGAATAGGTAAAACGGCTTATATGCTCTCCGTTTATAAAATATTTCGGCGGTTTAGGCAAGGTTCGGTTCTCGAAAGTATCGATAATAATCAGTTTTATTTTCATCTTTTTAGGGATAATGCTCTTTATGTAAACGCTGACCTGCATCCCCTCCTCGATATCGGGATAGGGCTCCGCGAGTCCCGCTAAATTAGGCGCAAGCTCAACGAACGAGCCGTAGCTTTCTATGCTCCTTATTATTCCAGTAACGGTTTCTCCCGCGAAGAAGGATTCCGCGTTCTGCTGCCAGGTTCCGAGAAGCTCCTTATGACTTAAGCATATACGCCCGTTTTCGATAGACTTAACTACCGCCTTTATATTCATTCCCGCGCTGAAGCGCTCTCGCGGATGTACGATCCTGGAAACAGAAATCGTATCTATCGGCATAAGCGCGGCTATACCGCAGCCTATATCGGCGAAAACTCCGAAGGTTTCAAGACGGCTCACCTTAGCGTCGATAATATCCCCCGCTATAAGCGTATCGATATAATTATCGAAGCACATCCTCTGAGCCTTTTCGCGCGATAAAACCGCTAAAGGATTTCCGTTTTCATCAAGAGTAATATCGGTAACGACAAAACACACGGGTCGGTTCACCCGCGAGATCACCGCGATATCCCTTACTGTACCCTCGCGTATCCCGATTGCGCCCTCCTCGCGCGGAATAACGGCGTTCATACCGCCTAAGCTCAACCTGAGATTATGACCCCTGTCGCATAAAAGCGCTTTAGCCTCTAGTATTTTCCCTTTTACCATCGCTTCTCTTAATTTATCGGGATTATTTATATAAAGCTGATTTTCCTCAGTCGCCAGAAGATTTCCCTCGGGCAAGAACATTGACATTAGTATTCCTCCAGATAATTTCTATGAAATAATATGAAAAAAACGTTATATTTATTACACTTGCAATTTAAGCTCATTTATAATACAATATAATGGAAGTTTTTTAAAAAAACAGAAAGGAAGATAAAAATGAAATCCAAGAAAATATTATCAGCGGCTTTATCGTTCGCTCTTATTATGTCGGCAGCAGCGTTGACCTCCTGCGGAGAAGAAAAAACTCCCGAAACTACCCCTGCCGCTACCGAAGCGGCAACAAAAGCCCCTGCCTCATCCGAGCATAAGACCGCTGTAGATGATATTAAGGAAATGGGCATTGATTTATCAGATTACGGCGTTAATCCCGAAATCACCTACGCCGATGACGAAAAATACGATTTCCAGCTTAACAAGCCCTCGAAAGGCGATACCGTAGCGGTATTCCATACTACCAAGGGCGATATCTCGGCAAAGCTCTTCGATAAGTACGCTCCGAAAACTGTTGAAAACTTTAAAAACCTTGCTAAAGCGGGAAAATACAACGGAGTGATTTTCCACCGCGTTATCAAGGACTTTATGATTCAGGGCGGAGATTACGAGAATGCCAACGGTACAGGCGGCAAGAGCGCCGACGGCGGTACTTTCGAGGACGAATTCTGCGATAAGCTCTTAAACCTGCGCGGTTCAATCGCTATGGCTAACAGCGGCAAGGATACTAACGGAAGCCAGTTCTTTATAAATCAGAACGATAAAAAGGCGTTTAAGGGCTTTTCCAGCTTAGAATCTAACTGGGAAGGTATAAAATCCTACTTTAAACAGTACAAAAACTCGTCTACAAATCTCTCCTCGCTGGTATATCAGCTAGGAACTTCCGCTTACGACCCCGATGTCGTCCCTGACGAAATCAAAAAACTCTATAACAAAAACGGCGGCAATCCTATGCTTGACGGAGCATACAACGCTGTCGACGCGGGCCATACCGTATTCGCTCAGGTATACGACGGAATGGATGTAGTGGACAAAATCGCTAACGTTAAAACAGATACTAACGATAAACCTGAAAAGGACGTTAAGATAAAGAGTATTGAAATCAAGGAGTACAAGTAAAAAGTGACTGTAAGCAAACCGATTATCGCTATAATGTACGACTTCGATAAAACGCTATGCACCAAGGATATGCAGAACTACCGCTTTATACCGAGCCTCGGTATGCAGGTAAGCGATTTCTGGGATTATACCAACAATATCCAGCAGAGCGAAAAAATGGACTCGGTGCTGGCGTATATGTACGCGGCGATAAAATTATCGAAAGAAAGGAATATCCCTCTTAAAAGAGAAGGACTCGCCGAGAACGGTAAAGGCATAGAGTTCTTTAAGGGCGTAGAGGAATGGTTCTCGCGGATAAACAAATTCGGCGAAGAAAACGGCGTTAAGGTAGAGCATTACGTAATTTCCTCGGGTATGAAGGAGATTATCGACGGTACGGCAATAAGCGGAGAGTTTAAAAACATCTTCGCGTGCGAATACCTTTACGGCGCCGACGGAAACGCCGTATGGCCTAAAACCGCGGTTAATTATACGAACAAAACCCAGTTCGTTTACCGTATTAACAAGGGCGTTCTCGACGTATCCAACGACGTAGATTTAAACCGCAGTATGCCTGACGACAGCAAGCGTATCCCCTTCCAGAATATGATTTATATCGGCGACGGACTTTCGGACGTTCCGTGTATGAAGATGATGAAAAGCTACTGAAGGCTTTTGAATCAAGGGTGAAAGAAGGTGAATCTTATGAGTATTAAGGAAATCGAGATAGCTAAGATACATGCTTTTAAGAATCACCCTTTCAAAGTTACGGATGATGAAAAGATGGAGGAACTTGTAAGAAGTATTAAGACAAATGGTGTACTGACACCGGTTCTTGTAAGACCAGATGGCAAAGATGAATACGAGATGGTATCAGGTCACAGACGGATGCATGCAGCATCAAGGGCAGGATTAACTGTAATACCTGCAGAAGTAAAGGAAATGACAGATGATGAAGCCATAGTGAAAATGGTTGATGCGAATGTACAGAGAGAGGAAATACTTCCGAGTGAAAAGGCTCATGCTTTTAAGATGAAATTTGAAGCTCTCAGCAGGCAGGGAAACAGAGCTGATTTAACTTCGGGAACTGAGTTCCCGAAGTTAGAAAAAGCTGATAAAGAGGGCAATAGAGCAAGAAATCTTATTGGAAAAGATATGAAAATGAGTGGAAGACAGGTTCAAAAGTATATAAAACTCACAGAACTTGATAGTAGACTCCTTGATCTTGTAGATAACAAAAAACTCGGAATCAACTTGGCGGTTGAGATAGCAAACTTTGATAAAGAATTACAGGGCTGGATTTACGAATATTATAAAGACCACGGATTCTTGAAACCATATCAAATAGAAGCTCTTAAGAACTGCGGAAACGTTGGGAACATAGGTCAGAGAGCAATGATACAGATTTTGAATAATCAACTGCCGGAGAATCGGGCATCTGGAAAAGTAATTCTCTCGGAAAAGAAACTTGATAAATATTTTCCACCGCATTTCAGTGCGAAGGAAAGGGAGAAGGTAATTGTGGGGCTGCTGACGAAGTGGCATGAGGAACGTAAATAAAAGGAGGGCATAACGATTATGGCAAAATACGAATTGAGCTATTTTTACGGACAGCAATCAGATCAGTTTAATTTCGTGAAGATACCGAAGCCACTGCTTTATGATCCGATGTACAAGGAAGTGAAGCCAGAAGAAGCACTGTTATATTCCATGCTCCTTGACAGAATGCAGCTTTCCATGAAGAACGGCTGGTTTGATGATCTTGGAAGAGCATATATCTATTGCTCTATTGAAACAGTTATGGAGTTTTCATACTGCGGTAAAAATAAGGCTTGCGATATGCTCAAGAAACTTGATGCCATCGGTCTTATCGACAAGGTTCTTATCCCTGGACGTGGGCTTAAAATCTATGTCAAGAATTTCATTCCTAAGGATGCTGCAAATAAGTTTACGGAAAAAACTCATGAAGATTTTGAGGATTTCTGTGAGGAAGAAAATTTGGAAGAGACTACGGCTGATACTGATGATGAAGCATCTCGAATTTCAAACCATGCAGTTTATAATTCAAACACCGCAGTTTGTAATTCAAACTCTCAAATCCCGAAAAATAAACCCGAGGCGGTTTGTTTTTCAAACACAAATAAGACTAATATAAATAATACTGAGTATAGTGAGAACATATCTAATCAGACCTTATCAGCAGGAAGGGATGAGGATGACGAAAGATATGCTGCCCGCATCAGAGAGAATATTGCTCTTGATGATCTGTTTATCAAGTATCCCTATGACGAGGAGTTCTTCAAGGGACTTTACGACATAATCGTCGAAACGGTGATCAGCAAGCGTGATCGTATTGTTATATCCGGTGACGATTTCTCGATGGTCTATGTGAGATCAAAGTTCTTGAAACTGAATATGACTCACATGGAGTATGTCAAGGAATGCTGGGATACACTCACAGAGAAACCTCGCAACATGAAGAAATATCTGCTTGCTGTACTCTTCAATGCGGCAAGTACGATGGATGCATATTATCAGGCAGAGTATAGCTGCAATCGTGACAATGGATTAAAGCACTGAGTCAGACTAAACGCTGACAGAAAGGAGCCGGTTATGTTGATGCTTAGGATTTTGAAGTGGATAGTTCTGTTTCCTGTATATCTCGTGGTAAGTTTCATCACTTTTGTTGTAAATCTCATATCTGGACTCAGCATGGTG
>CAJOHT010000099.1 GCA_905234305.1 uncultured Ruminococcus sp.
TTCTCATTCCCGTAAGGGTATTTATCATCGAAATAACGTCCGCTCCGTTGAATTCAGCGGATTTCGCGATTTCGGCGATATCAGTAACGTTAGGACTCAGCTTTACCATAAGCGGTTTTTTACAATGCTTTTTTACCTCGGCGGTAATATTACCGACTGACTCGCAAGATGTGCCGAACTGCACTCCCCCGCTTTTAACGTTAGGACAGCTTATATTAAGCTCTATAAAATCGACATCGGTATCCGAGAGCTTCTCAGCCATCGCGCAGTAATCCTCAACGGTATTGCCCGCTATATTGGCAATAACTACGGTATTCTGCTCCTTAAGCCACGGCAAATCGCATTCGATAAAATGATCGACCCCGGGGTTTTGAAGCCCCACGGCGTTCAGAATCCCGCCCTCGGTCTCAGCGATCCTCGGCGGCAGATTGCCCTGACGCTCCTTTAAGGTTATACCCTTACAGGATACCCCGCCGATTTTCTCAAGCGGATAGAATTCACTGTATTCGCGTCCGAATCCAAAGGTTCCCGAAGCGGCGATAAGAGGATTATTAAAATTCACTCCGCATAAATTTACGCTCAAATCAGGCATCATAAAAAACCTCCTCCGCGTTATACACAGGTCCTCTCTTGCAGACCTGAGTCATTTCCTCACCTTTATCGGTCTTAGTCTTACAGGCGCATACAAGACAGGCGCCTATTCCGCAGCCCATTCTTTCTTCTAAGGAAACCTGACACTCGACCTTACCCTTACAAACCTCAGCTACCGCCTTAAGCATCGGGATCGGACCGCACGCGCATACTGCGTCGACCTTTGAAAGATGTTCTTTCAGCACATCGGTGACAAAGCCGTGGATACCCGCGGAGCCGTCGTCGGTAGCAAGATATACGCTGTCAGAAATTTTCCTGAAATCATCCTGAAGTATTATTAAATCCTTGTTCCTGAAACCTGTAATGACTACAGGGTTGTCCGTTTGTTTAGCGGCAAACAGCAGCGGCGGAACGCCTATACCGCCTCCGACGAAGCAATAACGCTTACCTTTTTCGATACTATAACCGTTTCCTAACGGCGCTAAAATCTCTACGGTATCTCCCACCTTCATCTCGGACATAATCTTAGTACCCTCGCCTTTAACCTGAAAAACAAGCCTGAGGGTATTTTCATCCGCGTCGCAAATCGAGATAGGTCGGCGCAGAGTTCTGCCTGTTACCTTTATATTTACAAACTGACCGCATTCAGCAAGTTTGCAAAGCTCGCTGTTCTCAACGGTCCAATCAAAGATACCGTCGGCAATTTCTTCATTTTTTAAAAGTTTAAACGGTTTTGTATCGTGTTTCATAATTCCACCTCAGTTATATTGAAGTTCAACAGAAATCGTATTAAGATTCTTTTTAGCCGTAACGGACACCGCCGTTTTAAGGATATCGCCGCCCGCTATGGAATTGGCTTTTCTGATATAATTAGAAAATCCGAACAGATCGTCGCTGAAAAGCTGGTTATAAGTAGTTTTATAATTTAAGAAACGGGGATGAACATAAATATAAAAATACTGCTCTTTATTCTTCGCCGCCTTTGCCAAATCCTCGGCAATGCGGTTTTCGGTAATATCCTTCATCACCGAACCCTTATATTTATAGTAATTATACTTTGTCGCGGTACATTCGGGAATAATAAGATTAACGGTTTTTAAAGCGCCGTCCTTACCGAAAAGCTCTTTGTCATTATACGCCGTAATTTTAGGGACAAGCGTATGAGTTTTCTTAAGCTGCTTTGTCGTGATATTGAAATTATCGTACATAAAGAAGTCGCCCGTATCGTCCCATGTAACGTCGGTATAATACCAGTCTCCCCCGATTTTAACGCAGTTCCAGATATGCCCCGAAGCGGTATCCGAGCCGTAAACCGCCGCGGATTTTATTCCGACATACGACAGCAGAAGCTGGAAAGCGGAAGCGTACCCCATACATACCGCGCTCTGGTTAACAAGCGCTCCGTACAGCGTATACGGATCCTTGTTTTCATCATCGGCATTTTTTAAGTATTTACAGTTTTTAACAAGATAGTCGTGGATATAAAGCTCGCGCTCAAATTCAGACATACCCTTCTTCATTTTTTTAAGGATACTGTTAATAACGGCGTTAAGCTGTTTTACCCTTTTATTATACTCCGCCTCGGTCATTACGGAGTAAAGCGAAAGCGTCAGGGTATCTCCGCTTATCGAAAACGAATAAGGCTCGTCAATCCAGAAAACCGACGGATTATCCTGAAAAAAAGCCATAACCGTCTTAGCGAGCAGACGGCGGGTTATCGCGCAGCCATAAAGAACAATGCTCTTAATCTTATAATTCGAGCTGTCGGGACTCTCTTTTTCGTCGGTAAAATCCGCGCAATGAGCCGATATCTCACGATATACGCGTCTTTCGGTATCGCTTTCAAGCGTATTATAACCCGCTCTGAGCTTAATCCTGTTATAATACGGCGAAAAGTTTATTTTATCGTCAAGTCTGTTTTTATCGACCTTGAGCGAATTTGTTTTATTCGTATTTATAAAATCGGATTTCGACATCTTTTCGATATGAATGAGGTGCGAGCAAGAGGTTAATAATACCGAAGCAGTCAAAATAATCGGGATTATAATTCTTTTAAGCAATTATTTCATCCTTTATCTGTAATCTATGGGTAAAGTAGCAACCGCGTTAAGGCTTAAATCAGCGATATTTCCGCTCAAAAATTCGTAATATCCCTGAGAACCTACCATAGCGGCATTATCGGTACATACGCTTTTATCGGGTTTATAGAACTTAAAGCCCTTAGCCTCAGCTTCCTCGGCAAGGCGTTTTCTTAAAAGAGAATTCGCCGATACTCCGCCCGCGGCTACAAGCGTTTTTACATTAAAATCCTCAGCCGCCTTAATAAAATTAGATACTAATAAATCTACAACAGCCTTCCTGAACGACGCGCAGATATCCTCTTTCGGAATCTCCTCTCCGCGCTGTTCCATATTATGTATAAGATTTATAACGGCGGTTTTTAAACCCGAAAAGCTGAAATCGTAAGGAGCGTCGCGCACTACGGGACGAGGGAATTTAAAAGCGTTTTCATTTCCAAGCTGTGCGATTTTATCCATCTCGATTCCGCCAGGGTACGGCATACCCATCATACGGGCGGCTTTATCAAAAGCCTCCCCCGCAGCGTCATCGCGGGTTTTACCGATTACCCTCATCTTCGTATAATCCTCAACCATAACGATATGGCTGTGTCCGCCGCTGACTACAAGACATAAAAACGGAGGTTTTAATTCTTTATGTGAAATATAATTCGAGGCGATATGACTTCTCAGGTGGTGAGTCGGCACAAGCGGCTTACCGCTCGAAAGCGATAATCCTTTAGCGAAATTAACGCCTACCAAAAGCGCTCCGATCAAACCAGGCGCGTGAGTAACGGCTATCGCGTCTATGTCATCGATTGTAAGCTCCGCCTCAGCTAAAGCATTCTTGACTACAGGTACTATCGCCTCGGCATGACGCCGCGAGGCGATTTCGGGAACAACTCCGCCGTACAGCTTATGCTCCTCGACCTGAGAGGCTATTACTGAGCTTAATACAATTCTTCCGTCCTCGACTACAGCCGCGGCTGTTTCGTCACAGGACGTTTCTATACCTAATAACTTCATTCGGTTTTTTCCTTATCAGAATTAAAATACTTTGTTAACAATAAAGCGTTCTCGGTAGGAGCAGAGTAATAGTTCTTTCTCTCCCCAACCTTCTCAAATCCTAAAGACGAGTATAAATTAACCGCCGCATAATTCGAGGGCCTTACCTCAAGGGTAATAAAGCGCAGAATATACCTGTATTTTTCAATCAGAAATTTTACTAGCGCCTTTCCTATCCCCTGACCCCTGGATTCGGGAAGCACCGCGACATTTAGTATATACCCCTCGTCGGCGGCTACGCTTATCCCGATATATCCGACAATTGTCGCGCTTTTAGCTGTAAAAAATTTACAGGCGCTGCTGTTAAAAGAGCTTCTTATACTTTCCTCGCTCCAAGGCTTATGAAAGGATTTTTTCTCAATCTCGGCGATAGTCGGGATTTCGGACTCCTTAAGCTCCTCGATAATCATATTTCTTTTATAGAATCATTAACCGCGTCGTAAATCTCGTCTCGGCATCTGCGGTAGGTATCCTCGTCCATACCGTAGGGATCGGGAATCCCCCCTGTCTCCGCGCCTAAAAGCCAAATTTTATAAGGGTTAGCTCCCAACGCGATTAGCGCGTGCTTATGACGCGGACTCATAGTAAATATAGCGTCATATTCCTTTAAATCAAGCTCACGCACGTTTTTCGTTCTGAAACGGGAGATATCGACGCCGATTTCACGGCACACCGTCACCGCGTCGATCGACACAGGCTGTCCTTTTACAGTAGAAAGGCCCGCGCTCTCACATTTTATCGGCAGATTTTTCTCCTCGGCGATTTTCTCGCAAATACCCTGAGCCATAGGACTGCGGCAGGTATTGCCCGTACATACAAATAATACGTTTTTCATAATTACACCTTCTTTAAATATATCAACTGTCTTAACCTTTAGCGTCATACCAGGTCTCGCCGACAGCGGCATCGGCTACCAGCGGAACCTTAAGGCTTACAGCCTTTTCCATTTCCTCCTGCAAAAGCATCGCCACTCTCATCGACTCATCAGCGGGAGCCTCAACAATAAGCTCGTCGTGGACCTGAAGAATAAGTCTTGACCTCAACCCTTCGGCTTTAATACGGTTATCGACATTGAATAGGCATATTACGCGCTACTCTCTCGCCGAACGCCCTCGTCATATGATTAGAAGCGTTAAGCTCGGGCAGATACCTCCTGCGTCCGAACATCGTAACAGCGTAACCTGTTTTTTTAGCGCTCTCAACTACTGTCTTCATATAATTATCTATACCGCTGTAATGAGCGAGATATGACTTTATATAGTTAGCCGCTTCCTTATTCGTTACCTTTATATCTTTAGCTAAAGAATACGCTCCTATTCCGTAAACTATTCCGAAATTGACCGCTTTTGCGCGGCTTCTCATCTGAGGGCTCACCATATCGAGCGGCAAATTAAACACCTGGGACGCTGTTATTGAATGGATATCCACGTTGTTCTTAAACGCGTCTATCATATTCTTATCACCCGAAAGATGAGCCAGTACCCGAAGCTCGATCTGGCTGTAGTCGGCGTCAATTAAAACGCATCCCTCTTTAGCGACGAAGAATTTTCTCATCTCGCGGCCAAGCTCGGTACGCACGGGAATGTTCTGCAAATTAGGCTCCGTAGAGCTTATCCGCCCCGTACGGGTCTCAGTCTGGTTAAAGCTGGAATGGATACGTCCGTCGTCGGCAATCACCTTTAAGAGTCCGTCGCAGTATGTCGACTTTAGCTTTGAGAGCGTTCTGTAATTCAGCACCATCTCAACAATCGGATAGCTGTATCTTAAGCTCTCGAGAACCTCGGCGTTAGTCGAAAAACCGCTCTTGGTCTTTTTCTTAGCCGGCAGTCCCAAATCCTCGAACAATACAACTCCGAGCTGTTTCGGCGAGTTGATATTAAACTCATAGCCCGCCTGCTCGTAAATCTCACGCTCAAGTTTTTTAATCTGAGCCGATAGCATATCGCCGTAAGACTTAATTCCGTCCTTATCAACGGAAAAGCCGATATTCTCCATCTTCGCGAGTACATTCGCTAGAGGTATCTCGATATCATTGAGAAGATTAAGCATATCCTTCTCCTTAATATCCTCAAGAACCCTGCCGCATAACTCGGGGAGCTTATACACAGCCTTGTATAATTCTTTATCAGAATTATTGATGATCGGCAGTTCAATACCGTACGATACGCATAGCTTATCGAGTTCGTATGAGGAAGCCGACGGCTGCAGAAGATACGCCGCAAGCAGTAAATCTGTTTTCAGATTTTTTACTTCAAAGCCATTTTTATCGGCATAGGAGAATAAAGGCTTGCTGTCGAATGTATACTTTTCTACCTTCTCATCGCCTAAGAGCTTTTCAATCAGTTCTTTATCCTTTATTATACCGACAAAACCGTTCATAGCCGCGGCAAGCGATATCCCATCCTCAAATTCGGCGGTAAAATACAACTTATTTTCTTTAAAAGAATTAACATCTTTTACTTCTATCGTTTCTTTCGGAACATCTTCAGCCTTTTCCGTACTTTCGGAAAGCTCCCTAAGTTTAAGCTGGTCAATCAGCTTAAAAAGCTCAAGCGAGCCCATATACCTTACGGCGGCTTCAGCGTCGGGAATAACGACCTTATAATTATCGAAATCCGTATTGATCGGGATATCGCGCTTGATCTCGCCGAGCTTACGGCTTAAGTACGCCTGCTCCTTATCCCTTACGAGCTTTTCGCGGACGCCCTTCTTAATATCAATTGTATCTATATTTTCATAAATATTATCAAGATTATTAAAGCGGATGATTAAATCCGACGCTCCCTTAGGACCGATACCCGTAACACCAGGGATACAGTCGGAGCTGTCGCCCTGGATTGCCTTAACGTCGATAAGCTGAGCGGGAGTAATTCCGTAATCCTCCATAATTTTCTCGGGAGTATAGAAAATATTGCCTTTATTGGAAGCCAAATCAACCGTAGTATTTTCGCTTACAAGCTGGAGCGAATCCCTGTCGCCCGTAGCAAGGAAGCACTTATCCCCGTTTTTATCNTCATAGCCCTCGATACTTACAAGAGTATAGCCTAGCATAGTGAGCAGGGTTTTTAACGGCTCAAGCTGAGCGGCTAAGTCGTCGGGCATACCCTTACGGTTCGATTTATAGCCCTCGTACATTTTATGGCGGAAAGTCGGCGCCTTTAAGTCGAAAGCGATAGCGACCCTGTCGGGATCAGTTTCAGATTTAATTTTTTCAAGCATCGTAAGGAAACCGTATATAGCGTTAGTCGGCTGACCGCTTTTAGTAGTAAGCGGGCGTATTCCGTAAAAAGCGCGATTTAAGATACTGTTTCCGTCTACAACAAGAATCGTCATATTTTATACATCACTTCCGTAACCTTTTCGTTATGTACGAAGAATCTCGGCACCCTCTTGGAAATCGTGCATACTACCTCATAATTAATAGTATCGGCGCATTCGGCAAGGTCGTCGGCGGTACGCTCGCCGTACTCTCCGCTTCCGAAAACGATTACCTCGTCTCCCGTTTTAACGTCGATGCCCGTAACGTCGAGCATAGTCTGATCCATACAAATTCGTCCGATTATCGGCGCTTTTTTGCCGTTAACTATCATATATCCGTTTTTAGCGTACGCCCTTATAAATCCGTCGGCGTAACCTACGGGAACGGTAGCCGTCTTGATTTCCTTATCAGCCTTAAAGGTGCGGCCGTAAGAAACCGTAGCTCCCTTTTCTATCGTTTTGATATGAGCGATAACCGTCTTCATCGACATACACGGCTTAAGCGCGAGCCTGCCCTTTAAAAGCGGCGACGGCGCGAGTCCGTAAAGGATTATACCAGCTCTTACCATATCGCAGTAGGTGTCGGGATAATCCTCGATAGCTCCCGAATTAGAACAATGAACGATTTTTAAATCTATATTATTTTCTTTTAAAGAATTAACTGTATATTTAAAATTATGATACTGTTTTTCGGTAAACTCTTTACCCTCAACGTCGCTGTCTGAAACACAGAAGTGAGTAAAAATACCCTCAACATCAATTCCCTCAAGCTCGCATACGTTTTTTATTTCTTCTATAGAATTATTATCTCTCGGGAATTCCTGACACATAAAACCTATACGGCTCATACCAGTATCGATTTTAATATGAACCTTTACGTTTATTTTATTTTTTACGCATTCTTTGCTTAGCGCCTCAGCGTATTCCTTAGAGAAAACCGCCTGAGTAATATTCAGTTCACTTAAATCAAGAGCGTTTTCCGCTGGAGTATAGCCGAGTATAAGTATCGGCAGGCTTATATTATAATCCCTGAGTTCCTTAGCCTCGTCGAGGTTGCTGACAGCAAAATAATCGGCGCCGAGCCTTTCGTACAAAGCCGCCAGCGAAACCGCTCCGTGGCCGTAACCGTCTGCCTTAATAACGCAGCACAGCTTAGTATCCCCTATTTTTTCCTTAATCAACTTATAATTATTTTTAGCGTTGTCGAGAGAGATCTCAGTCCACGTACGCCTTACAATTTCCATAAATTCTAAAATATGACATACCTACTTACTGTAATTATAATATAAAATCCCTTTTTATTCAATACGATATCGAAATTTATAAGAATAAACACCTTAAAAATCTAAGAAAGTATTTGCATTATTTTTATTAATATGATACAATAAATTTTGTGTTTTGGTATTTTAGTTCGCTAAAGTGCTAAATTAATTTAATATTAATAGGAGGGAATTATGTCAACATCAAACATTATCGTATTGTGCGCGTTCGCGTTCTATATGGTTATAATGATTCTAATCGGCGCCGTTAACTCCCGAAACACTAAAAACAACGAGGATTACTTCCTCGGCGGACGAGGACTCGGCGCATGGACAGCGGCAATCTCGGCGGAGGCTTCCGATATGAGCGGATGGCTTCTTATGGGACTCCCCGGAGCCTTTTATCTTACGGGCTCGGGCGATATCTGGATTGCTATCGGACTTTTGATAGGTACGGTATTAAACTGGATTTTCGTTTCAAAGAGGCTTCGCCGCTACACGATCAAAGCTCAGAACAGCCTTACTATCCCGAGCTTCTTTGATAACCGCTTTAAGTCAAAGGGCGCTTTAAAGATAGTTTCTGCTATCATTATCGCGATATTCTTCTCGGTATATACCGCGTCGGCGTTCTCGAGCGGAGCTAAGCTCTTTGCTACACTCTTCGGCAACGACGATAACTACTCCTCGGTATATCTTATCGGACTTATTATCGCGGCGGCTGTTATCCTTATCTACACGCTCCTCGGAGGATTCAAGGCTGTATGTACTACCGACCTTATCCAGGGTATGCTTATGTTAGTCGCTATCTTAAGCGTTCCGACTATCACCTATATGATTATCTCGGGCAACGGCGGACTTGACGCTAACCTCGCTAAGCACGGTATCGACAACGCGGCTTCATTCGTTAATCCTATGACAGTAGGCGACCAGCCTATTTCATGGCAGGGCATTGTTTCAGGTCTCGCGTGGGGACTCGGTTACTTCGGTATGCCTCATATTCTCGTACGCTTTATGGCGGTCAAGAGCGAAAAAGAAATCAAAAAGTCAGGCACAATCGCTATCATCTGGGTAACTCTCGCGTTTATCGCTTCATTCTTTATCGGTATTTTAGGCAGAGCGTTCCTTACCTCAGACCTCAACGATACTACAAGCGAAACCGTTCTTATCAGAATGATCCAGCAGATATTTACAGACAACTTCGTGCTTATCTTCATTGGCGGTATTTTCCTTTGCGGAATTTTAGCGGCTATTATGAGTACGGCAGACAGCCAGCTCCTCGTTACCGCTTCGGCTATTTCCGAGGATATGTACAAGGGAACTATTAAGAAGAACGCCAGCGAAAAGAGCGCTCTTATGATAGGCAGGATCGCGGTTATCGTTATCGCGGTTATCGCGTTCGCAATCGCTATCGACCCGAACTCCAGTATTATGGGACTCGTATCCGACGCCTGGGCAGGCTTCGGCGCGGCGTTCGGACCTGTTGTACTTCTCGCCTTATTCTGGAAGAGAAGTAACGCGGCTGGCGCTATGGCTGGTATGATAAGCGGCGCGTTGACCGTTATCGCGTGGGACTACATCCCGTTCGTAAACGGAGCTACGATCGGCTCGGCTACAGGACTTTACTCCTTAGCGGTAGGCTTCCCTGTTGCTCTCGTAGTTATGGTTATCGTTTCTCTTATTACAAAGAAACCCGACAACACTATTGTAGAGGAATTTGAAAGCGTTAAAACAGCAGAATAAAATACATAGTATAGTTACAACGCGGCGCATTAATTGCGCCGCGTTATTTTCCTTAAAAACGGAAAAATAAAGAAGTTTTTGTGTTTATAAACCGCCCCTTTGTCCTTTGCTCT
>CAJOHT010000100.1 GCA_905234305.1 uncultured Ruminococcus sp.
CCCTGTTCAAGTCATATCTCTTTATACTTAAATAATAAAAACAAGGATACCCATTTGGGTATTTTGCGGAGATATACCGTCATCTTTAGAAAACTCAGTCCTCGCCTGTTGGGGCGTGTATCACAGCTATAATGCACATCTGCGCGGCGGGCTAAAAACAGTCCGCAGGACTGTTTTCTTAACGCCCTGTTCAAGTCCTATCTCTTTATACTTAAATAATAAAAACAAGGATACCCATTTGGGTATCCTTGTTTTTACTGGTTGCGGAGATAGGACTTGAACCTACGACCTCCGGGTTATGAGCCCGACGAGCTACCAACTGCTCTACTCCGCGATATTTAAATTGTACATTTATTATAGCGTACTATGTTCACTTTGTCAAGAGGTAAGGCGGAATGTTTTACCTCATACGTAAAACTTGTTTTTTATAAATCTTTCTATAACGGATATTTTAACTCTTTCGGAGATTTTTATAGACAAGGCGGATTATGTGTGATATACTTTTTATTAGAAGATTTTTCGCGGCGTTAAGCAATAAAACCGCTGTGAGATACTGAGATTTATTATTATTCTATGTTAAGGAGGCAACTTTTATGAAAAATTCAAAAAAATTAATCGCGCTCGCGACTGCAATGCTTATGATGTTCGGTACGGCAAGCCTTTTATCGTCCTGCGGTTCGTCTGATTCAACAAAAAGCGATACCGCTACAGAGGCTGCGGCTGATGACTTTTTAGGCACGGATGACGGCGCCGCTGACAGCGTGAAGGAGTCTCCGCTCTATAAAAAGGCGGTTGAGCTTGTTTCTAAAAAGGGAGTAGATAAATACACCTGCTGCAGGCTTTCGGGTTCGTCAAATTACTACATCGTCACTTTAAATGACGACGATTACAAGTTCTATAAAGTCGCATTGAAAGGTCCCGTTTACGAGGGCGAGCTTGACGCGGACGATACCGAAGCGTACATCGACCTTGGCACGGCTTCTCTCGGCATCTATAAGGAAGACGACGGAAAATGGCAGTACGGTTTAGTCAGCACAGGCGATAAAATCACCTGCGATTACACCCAGAAGGGTACTACGAAGAAAGTTCCGAAATTCGGCGGAAAAGCGAAGTTTGTTGATCCCTCGGATACCGACCAGCTTAAGATTTTCTCGTAACATTTAAACATTTTGAGGTGAATTATGAAACGGCGTGATGTCGGAGGATTTTTATTCGGACTATTCTTTTTTATGTTTTTCAGGATAAGCTCGTGGATGTGTTCCGTACCAATGTGGGCAACTCTGATTTTGCATTTTACGGTAGGACTTCCGATATTCTGGTTCTGGCTTACTCTGGCAGTATGGATTTTAGCGGGAGTATTCCGCTATTTGCTGATATGCTTTGCGCGATGGGGAGCCGATACCGCTCCGAACCCTCCTAAAGAGAATAAAAACCCATATTCCGCGAAAAATCAGTATTAAGATTGATTGTTCGGCTCTAAATATGATATAAAATACAAGACTTATTAGAAAGGATATGATAAAAATGAGATCTGATTTAATGAAAGACGGCGCTACAAGAGCGCCGCAACGTTCACTTTTAAAGGCGCTGGGACTTACCGACGCGGAGATCAAGCGTCCGTTTATCGCGGTAGTTAACTCCAAGAGCGATTATATCCCCGGTCACAAGCATCTAAATGAGATTTCCGAGAAGGTTATGGACGGTATCCGCAACGCGGGCGGCGTTCCCTTCGAGTTCAATACAATCGGCGTATGCGACGGCTTGGCTATGAACCACAAGGGTATGAAATACAGCCTCTGTTCGCGCGAGCTTATCGCCGATTCCATCGAGGTTATGCTTACGGCTCATCCGCTTGACGCGGTAGTTTTCATCCCTAACTGCGATAAAATCGTTCCAGGTATGCTCTTAGCGGCGTGCAGGCTCAATCTCCCCGCCGTATTCGTATCGGGCGGTCCGATGATGCCAGGTTCATACAAGGGCGAAATGTTCGGACTTTCCGAGATGTTCGAGTATGTAGGCGCTCACGCGGCCGGCAAAATCAGCGACGAAGAACTTCTCGAGTACGAGAACCACGCTTGTCCGACCTGCGGTTCCTGCTCGGGTATGTATACCGCGAATTCTATGAACTGCCTAACCGAGGCTATCGGTATGGGCTTACCAGGTAACGGCACCCGCCCCGCTATCTCGGCGGCAAGACGCGCGCTGGCTCAGGAAGCGGGCGAGAGGGTTATGGAGCTTCTTAAGGAAGACATCCGTCCCAAGGACATTATTACCAAGGAGAGTTTCGAGAACGCTCTGCGCTGCGAAATGGCTCTCGGCTGTTCCAGCAACACGGTACTCCACCTCTTAGCGATCGCGTATGAGGCTGAAGTACCCGTTGATATCAAGGTAATCGACGAGATAAGCAAGACCACTCCCCAGATTTGTAAGCTCAACCCTGCGGGCAAGATTTTCATTACCGACCTTAACGAAATGGGCGGAATCCCCGCGGTTATGAAGGAGCTTTCAAAGCTCGGTATCATTAATACAAACGCGCTTACCGTCAAGGGTACTGTAGGCGAGCGTATCGCCAGCGCTCCCGAGCCCGACGGCGAGGTTATCCATACTGTAGAAAATCCGCTCCGCAAGGACGGCGGCATAGCTATCCTCTTCGGTAATATCGCTCCCGACGGCGCGGTAGTTAAGCAGGGCGCGGTAGCTCCCGAGATGATGCAGAATACAGGTCCCGCGCGTGTATTCGACTCCGAGGAGAGTGCTTGCGAAGCTATTTACGGCGGAAAAATCAACCCTGGTGACGTAGTAGTTATCCGTTACGAAGGACCTAAGGGCGGTCCTGGTATGAGAGAAATGCTCGCTCCTACTTCGGCACTCGCGGGTATGGGACTCGACAGCTCCGTATCGCTTATTACTGACGGACGTTTCAGCGGCGCTACAAGAGGTGCGGCTGTCGGTCACGTAAGCCCCGAAGCGGCTTCAGGCGGACTTATCGGACTTATCGAGGAAGGCGACACCGTCACCGTGGATATCACGAACCGCGCGCTTACTCTCCATGTTGACGACGATGTTATTGAACAGCGCCGCAATAGTTATAAAGCTCCCGAGCAGGAGCTTTCGGGCTACTTAAAGCGCTACGCTAAACTCGTTACCTCAGGCTCAACAGGCGCAGTATTTGAGAAATAATATAAGTAATATATAACAGGCATACTCAAAATTCTGAGTATGCCTGAATTCTTGTATTTATTGAAGCTGTATCTTTCCCTCTATCCTTAATCCTTTACCCTATTATTAAAAACAAACATTACAAACGCCATCGCGACGATTATTACATATCCGATAATCGAGAAAATATCGGGTATATCGGCAAATACAAAAAAACCGAGCGCCGAGGCGAAAATAATCTGGCTGTAATCGTAAATTGAGATTTCTCTGGCGGGAGCGTAGGTATAAGCGGCGGTAATCGAAAACTGACCGCCCGCGGCGGAGAGTCCCGCCAATAACAGAAACGCAAGCTGCAGGGGCGTAAACATTTTAAAATTAAATATCATAAACGGTACCATACAAAGGCAGCTTACTCCCGAGAAAAACAATACAATAAAGCTGCCCTTTTCTCCCCTTTTGCCAAGAGCGCGCACCATTGAATACGCCGCGCCCGCGCCGATTCCGCCTAATAGTCCGCACAGCGAGGCTACCAGCTCGGCATTTTGAAAGCTCGGCTTAACTACGAACATAGCGCCGATAAACGCTCCCGTCAATATAAGCACCTGATACAATTTTAATTTCTCTTTTAGAAATATAAGAGAAAACAATATCGCGAAGAACGGTGACATTTTATTCAGTATCGAGGCGTCGCCGAGAGCTAAATGGTCTACGGCATAGAAATTGCCGAGAATGCCGATAGTTCCAGCTAAAGACCTTCCCAGCAAAAGCGGAAGGTTTCTTTTTTGAAAATGGAAACTCTGTCTGTCCTTAATCATAATAACAAGAGCAAAAATAAAAGCGACAAAATTGCGGAAAAAGCTCTTCTCGGGAGTCGGCAAATCCCCCGAAAGACGTACAAACATATTCATCAGCGCAAAACAAAACGCCGATATGATTATCATAATTATTCCCTTGTATTTTTGATTGATTTTCATTTTTAACACCGAGTTTATGATAGCATACTTCCCTTAAATAAGCAAGGACGCAAACAAGTAAAATGCAGTTATAACTGAGCATAAACAGGCAATCGAAGACTCGACACTCCTGAACATCAACCTTATTCCCCGCCAAGCTCGCGAAGTTTTTACCGCAGGTCAGCGCAGTACAAGTCGGGAAGATACTAACAAAGCTGTCGGAAGATTGCGATATGGTTATAAAATCAAAGGAAACGCAATGTACTTATTACGTAATTCCATTAAAAAAATCTCTACTAAAGCAAGATTTATTGTAAATGCTTAATCATTTTTCTGTTTTATGGAAAATGTATGGAAGATATATGGAAGATGATTTTTAAACAAAAAACTCCCGAAACCCGCATAAACAGTAGGTTTCAGGAGTTAATATGTAAGATGGAAGTTAATTTCTTTATAAAACATCTTTAGTTAAGGGAAAATAAAATGTTTTATTTTTTTGAAAAAAGGTGGAAGTGTATGTAATTCGCAATGCGGAATTCGCAATTCGCAATTACGTGTCATCCTGAGCCCAGCGCTGTCATCCTGAGCGGTTCGCGAAGCGAAATTCGCTTTAGCGAATAGCCGAAGGT
>CAJOHT010000101.1 GCA_905234305.1 uncultured Ruminococcus sp.
CGAAAGCGCGGGAAAAATAACAAGCGCAGAAATCAGCAAGGAACCGACAAGATTCATAGCGAGAACGATAATAACAGCGATAACTACCGCAATCAGAAGATTATAAAGTTTAGCTCTCGTACCGACCGCTTCGGCAAAGCTCTCGTCAAAGGTAACGGCAAAAATCTTATTATAGAAGAAAACAAAGAACGCAACCACAATTACCGACAAAGCAAGGCATATCCAAACGTCAGCACCCGTAAGCGTCAAAATCGAGGTTGAGCCGAACAGCGTTGAGCATACATCGCCCGACAGATTGCTTGAGGTCGAGAAAATATTCATAATAAGGTAGCCTAAAGCCAAAGCGCCTACCGAAATCATCGCTATTGAAGCGTCGCCTTTAATTTTTGTCTTACTTCCTGTTCTGAGAAGCAATACAGCGCATACAACCGTTACCACCAGCACAAAAAATATATTGTTGCTTAGATTCAGTACCGCTGCTATAGCCAAAGCTCCGAACGCTACGTGGGATAAACCGTCACCGATAAATGAAAACCGTTTAAGCACTAAGGTAACACCCAGTAAAGACGAGCATAACGCAATAAGCACACCGACTACTATAGCGTACCACACAAAAGGATATTGCAGGTAAAGCGCGAAGTTAGAAAAAATCTCTCCCATATTACTCACCCGCTCCCGAAAAATTGAACGACGGATTATTAAGATACTCATCCTTTGTACCGAAAAACACCTCGTTGCCTATATGAAGGATTTTATCGGCATATTTTAAAGCAGCCGAAACATCATGCGAAATCATAATAATAGTAGTATTATACTTCTTGTTTATCTCGTTAATCAGCGAGTACATTTCCTCAGTCACCTTCGGGTCAAGCCCCGCGACGGGCTCATCCAGCAAAAGGATATCTGAAGCCGCGCATAAAGCTCTCGCCAGCAACACACGCTGCTGCTGGCCTCCCGAAAGTTCGCGGTAACAACGGTTTTTAAGCTCGGAAAGCCCCATTTTTTCGATGTTTTCAAGCGCAGTCTTTTTATCGATTTTATTATAAAAAGGACGTAAGCCGCATTTTTTCTGGCAGCCTGATAAAACTATTTCCCATACCGAAGCGGGAAAATCACGCTGAACCATAGTCTGCTGGGGTAAATACCCGATACCGCCCGTTTTATTTTCCTTTTCAAAAACAACCTTGCCGCCCATAGGCGAATTAAGTCCGAGAATCGTTTTCATAAGAGTAGTTTTACCCGAGCCGTTCTCTCCGAGAATGCAGAGATAATCTCCCCGCTCAACAGAAAAATTAAGGTTATGGACAATCTCGTGGCCGTCATATCCCAGGCAAAGTTTTTTACATGTTAATTGAGGCATATTCTCCTCCTAGCCGCTCAATTTGCGAATTATTCGCAAATTAGTATAGCACAACAAAATAAAATAGTCAACATATAGAAAACGGCTCATCAAAAATGAGCCGTTCAGTAAATTATATATAGTTATTATCCTATAAGCTGTTCGCCTGTTTTAGTTCCGTGAGTCATATCAGCAAGATATTTTTGGATAGCGGTAGCATCTTTAATAGAAACACCCTTATCCTCATTTACGTCAGCAAAAACAATTCTCTCCTCGGGAATCAAAGCCATTGAAGCCAGATGCTTCTGAATAGCGGAAGCGTCCTTAATCGAAACTGTATTATCGCCGTTAACGTCGCCGTAAAGTCCTAAAACAGTAGGTTCAGGAACTGTAGTCTCTTCGGTCGGTAATGTAGTTTCCTCGGTAGAAGTTGTAATCTCCTCTGTAGGCGCTGTAGTCTCCTCTTCGGGGGCTGTAGTAGGCTCATCATTACCAGAATCAGGGTCTGTTTCTGTGTTTCCGCTGCTGCTTCCGTTTCTAAGCTTACCGATAGAAGCGAGAGGTACTGTAATAGTGTCTAGGTCATCCTTTTCGTGAGAGGTACTCGGATCGCTGGCGTAATCACCCTTAACATTATCAACCATACTGGGATCAAACGGGCAGCAGTCAAGAGCAGATTCACCTCTGCCGCAGAGAGTCATAGCTCCGATACCATTTGAGGTCAACTGGCTTTCAGTTATACCCAAAGCCGTAAACGGAATCTTAATCTCGTAGAAGCTGTCATAAGCGGTGTTATGTACGCCCTTGCTTCCCTTATAAGTCTTATAATCAACCCAGTCAGAGTTTTCGGAGAAAACATCGTCAGGTGACTGAGAATCATTAAGTCCCCAGATAGTGCTTCCTACGTTGCCGTCATACATCTTATACTCAATGCCCTCTTCCTTAAAGTTTCCGCATTTAGTGGTATAGTCGGAATTACCTGAGGAATCAGCAACAGTGAAGTGTCCCGGAGTACCGTTTCCGGCCTTTGCGCTCATAAAGAACAGGTGGTCAACGTGGGTAGTATATGTGATTTGGTCGCCCCAAATATAATCGCCGCCTGTTACCTTACCGTTCAATCCAGTAGAGGAAGGATTAACGCTGAGCGCGAGAATAAGGTGCAGATCACCGATCTTTCCGCCGTCCATAAGTGAAGCGTCGCCAGCGTTCTGCCATGTATCGGTAGTATTTACATACTGCATACCAATGTAGAGGTTTGAGCTATCCCACGCGGCATACAATCCTGCGGCATCAATCAAACAGTTTTCGTGAGCGCCCTTCCAGTGATTGGCTACATCCCAAGCACCGCTCTGAGCGATTTTCATATCATCGCTCCAGTCGCTTCCGTCACCGTCAATAGTGATTGTCGCGCCCTTGGGCAAGCCGGTTATCTTTTTGATGTTGCCGTTTTCGTCGAGTTCGCAGATACAACAAACACGCAGGAAGCTACGATAAGCACGCTTAAAATTACTGAAATCATTCGTTTCGTTAACTTCATAATAAAACTCCTTTTAAAAATACATATAAATTCCAACATAATGTATTATACATTAATTAACAATCAATAGCAACAAAAAAACGCCGTATAAACAAACTTCGTCAGTTTGCATATACAGCGTTAAAATTAAGCAAGTAAATTAAACAGAATTGTTCATACTTCCCTGATTTTTAATACCAAATATTTTTCTTAAAAAGAAAGAAATAAATTTAGGGTTTTCAATAAGTACAACTTTCATAATTACCTCCTGCATAATGACCAAGCTAAAAGTACGACGGTGATTAACGAAATAATCAGCACCCATCTGCACGGAAGTATTGTAGCCAGCAATAGTCCGAATCCGAAGCAAAGCGCCGAATGAATCTGTCCGCGGTATGTTTTCATTTAATCACCCTCTAGCATTATATAATAATAATTAATATTTGTGACAAATATTATTAGGGCTAAGGGCAAAGGACTAGGGGCAAAGGGATTCACTATATAATAACCTCATATGTTTTATCCTTGCAATTCTTTTAATAAAACTATATAATTAAAATATGAGAACTATAGAGATTAAAGAAAACGACGGCGGTCAGAGGCTGGATAAATATTTAAGCAAGCGCTTTAAAACTATGCCGAAATCGCTTATGTACAAGTACATCAGAACTAAATATATAAAGCTCAACGGTAAAAAATGCGACAAGGCGGATTTTTTAAAGGCGGGAGATATCCTCACGCTTTATATAAAGGATGAGTTTTTTGAGGAAAATCCCGAAAAAAATTACGAATTCCTAAAAGCTCCCGATAAGCTCGATATCCTCTACGAGGATGAGAACCTTATTCTTCTCGACAAAAAAGCGGGAGTAATCGTTCATCAGGATAAGACTTATCACTTCGACAGCCTTGTTATGCGGCTTAAGCATTATCTTTACAATAAGGGCGAATATAACCCTGACGACGAGGGTTCATTCTCCCCCGCTCTTGTTAACCGTATCGACCGCAATACCGCGGGAATCGTTATCGGCGCTAAAAACGCCGAAAGCCTGCGTATTCTTAACGAAAAAATGCGCACAAGGGAGATTGAGAAATACTATCTGTGCAGACTTTGCGGCAAACCTAAATACGAACACGGAGTTTTAGAGGGGTATCTTATTAAAAACGAGAGCAATAATACCGTAAAGGTTTTTAAAAATAAAACCGAAGGCGCTAAAAAAATCATTACGGAATATACTGTTTTAAGCTCCGACGGTAAAACCTCGCTCGCGCAAATACATTTGCACACGGGCAGAACTCATCAAATCCGCGCTCATATGGCGTTTATAGGACATCCGCTCGTTGGCGACAGTAAATACGGTAAAAACAAAAAGAATTTTATTAATTCCCGAAAATTCCAGGCGCTCTGCGCGTACAAACTTGTTTTTAATTTTAAAACAGACGCGGGAAAGCTCAACTACTTAAGCGGAAAAGAATTTGAAATCAAAAATGCCGTAGAGAGGATTTAGTATATAGGTTTTAGGAATTAAACTAAACGATAACGTCAGTATTAATGGAAATTTTCCGTTAATACTGACGTTTTTAGTTTTTCTTTATTAACCCTTAATCCTCAAAATCCACAGAAACAGGTTCGCCGAAGAATTTAACCTCGGAGAAAGCTCTGTAAGCTGATACGGAGTAAGACATAATATTTAGCTTTTCCATAACTGTTTTATCGGTTTTATTGGTATCGGAAGAAGCATCGGTCTGAGGCTCGGTTGTACTTTCCGAAACACCTTCGGAAGTTGTTTTCTTTACATCGCCGCTCGAGGCTTCCAAAACACTCTCTGTTACAGTTTCATCAGGTTGTTCGGTAGCGATAGTTTCAAGCTCGGTTTTCTTATAAATATCATTATCGAAACAGAATTTTTCGGGAGTATCGGAAATAAGACGCGTACCCGTTTCATCCTCGCGGTACACCCTGTAAGCAACTCCGTCCGCCGAGGAGTTCCAGTTAAGGATATTATATCCCTCACACTTTTCAATCGAAAGCTTGTCTATCTGAAGCTTGTCATAGACCTTAGTATATTTACTGTCCTCCGCTCCTTTAAAGCGATAGAAAATATCCTTGCCGTCCGTTCTGTAGTTAGAGTAGATCCTTGCGGCTACGTTAGCGTTTGTAACGCTTACAGCAGCTGTTTTAACATCTGTATCGAGGTAATTCTCGGCTACAGTCAAGGTTTTCTCCTTATCCTTCGATAAATCGTTAGCGCCGTTATAATAAATACATTCATTATTCGGGGAAACGATACTGTTATTATAAAGCTCGGTATTATCGGAACCGTAATTTATACGAACACCGTAGGAAGCAGTTTTGTCAATGTTGTTTTCAATCAACTCGGTTTTATCGGACTCTCTTACCAAAGCGCCGTATTCGCCGCTGTCCGATATAGAGTTTTTCTGAACTTTAGTAGATTTCGCCTTCTGCAGTTTTACGCCTGTTTTTTTAGTTGAGGTAATAGTATTATCCTCAATTGTTGAATTATTGCTGTTCGAATAAACATAAACACCCGCGTTAACGCACTTGTTTACGGTATTGTTCGTAACTGAAGTATTCTCACAGGTTCTGACGGATATACCCATATCCTGAGTTGAATCGATTTTATTATGTTCTATAACGGAGTTGGAGGATTTATAGGCATAAATTCCCGACATTTTAAAATTATTTATTGTATTAGCCGATACTGTCACCGAATCGTTCGGCACTCCCGCCGCTGTAGTAGTAAGATAAATGCCGCGTCCGTTAGTTACAAGCCCGTTATTAACCGTATTTAAACTGACCTCGGTATTCTTCGCGCCCTTAACCTCGATACCGTTAGAGCTTTCGGAAACAGAGTTCTCAGCATTTACTACATTATTTTTTACTAAAGAGTCGACCGTGTTATTCATCTGAATTCCGACGGCAACGTTATTTTTTATTGTATTAGGCTTAGCGGTACCGCTCGCGTTAACGCCGACATTTACGCCGTAAACATTATATATTCCTTCTTTAATGCCTGTTTTTTTATCATTAGCGGAATATTTTTCGCCCATAACCCTTATGCCGCAGGCTCGTACGTAGGTATTATCCTCTTCTCTTAAAGAAATATCATTATCATAAATATAAATTTTAGAGTCCTTGACCACGTCTTCGGCTTGTTCACAGGTTAAGTTATTGTTATTATAAAAATTATAACCCGAGCCTGTTGTCATATTTCTTATATCGACTCCAAGCCCTACATCCTCCATTTTGTTGCTGTAAATTTTGGAATTAGTCCAGTATACGCCGTAAACGGTTATACCGCCGATATTTTTAAACGTATTATGATGCACCTTAATATTATCGAAGGTATTCCCCAAAACGGCATGATGGCTTCCTATAGCACGATATTTATTCTCAAAGGTAGAATAACTCAGAGTAATATTCTTACAGGGAGTATTATCAAAATACCTAAACTCAGGCATCGCCTCGGAAGTATTGACGTCAAGCTGGATAGCCTCGCGTCCGCCGTCATTCTTGAAGATATTAACACCCTTGTCATTACTGAAATCGCATTTTGTAATCTTAGCGCTATCGACTCCGCCAAGCTCAATATCGTGGCAATTATAATTATTCCTGAATTTGCAGTTTTTAATGGTAATGTTTTTAGCGTGAGCAAAACGAAGTGTAGAATGCTGTATTCTCCAGTTAGAAGTACCCGCCTGAGAATACGGTACAGCGGCATCCCACGAACCGCCGTCAATCGTAATATTGCGCGCGCCGTTATATCCGTTTACGGCGGACGCTTTTCCGTTATATCCGTTTCTTAAAAGATTACCGTAATACTTAAAATAACAGCCTTTAGCCTTAAGGGTAGTATTGCTGTATATTTTTATAGTTCTGTCAAGGCTGTAGTTCCCCTTAGAAACCGTAACGGTAGCTTTTTTATTATCCTTAGCTTTTTTACGCGCGGTATCAAGCGCCGCGTTCAGCGCCTTACAAAAGTTTTTTCCGTACTTTTTAGCTTTAAATTTTTTACTATATTTTCCGCATACAACCTTAACCCAGCCTTTGGAATTAGTAAAACTTACCGCGTGAGAGACCGAAATCGTACAAATGCTTACGGCGATCAATACGGTCAACATCACCGCCGTACTTCTTAAAACTAATCTTTTCATTTTTCTTCCTTTATTTATATACATTTTATTTTATACACATAAAAGCGCACATAGTTCCGCGCTCGCCGCCTGTAGCTCTGTGCGACCATAACAGCTCGCTGTTGCATTTAGTACACACATCGCTTACCGTTATGTTTTCGGGAAGGATTCCCGAGCTAAGTAGAATCTGCCTGTTAGTTTCAAGCAAATCAATCATATATTTATTATTCTTTTCAGGAAATATAAATCTATCGGTATCAAGTTCGTTGAGCTTATAAAACTCATCGGCGCAGGCTGTATCAACCTCATAACAGCATTTTGAGATAGCGGGACCGATTGCGCATTTTATATACGCGGGATCGCTACCGAATTCGGACTGCATTTTTTTAATTACCTTTTCCCCTATTTTTCTGAGCCAAGCCGACAGCCTTGTATTTTGTATCGACAAAAAACAGCGGAGTACAATCAGCGTAATAAGTAACAAGAGTAACATCAGGCTCATTGGTAATCAGCGCGTCAACACTCTGAATATCTCGCGGTTTTGTAATACCGACGCCGATATCGGCGCTCTTAACAACTCTAACGAAGGTATTATGGTCCTGAGCCGAAGCGACTAACGTATTAAAGTCAAGCCCTATACTATCGCATATTCGGCGGTAGTTTTCCATAACATCTTCTTTATTATCACCGCGGTTAAACGCTAAATTCATTGTGGAAAATATTCCCTTGCTGACTCCTCCAAGCCTTGTTGAAAAGCCGTGTTTAATAAATTTTATTTCCGATAAAGAATTATATGTTAAATAAGGAACAGAATCCTTATTATTAAGTTTCATAACCTTACTATAAAAATTCAAAATTATCACCAAATACATTATATTACAAAACTGTAAAACTTGCAAGATAAAAAAAACTATGTTAAAATAATATTCACAAACATTGATGTAAAACTGACAGCAAAGAGGTATAATAATGAGCAAAAAAATATTCGGCAATAATATTGAACCTAACTGCTTTTACTGCGATAATTTTAATACA
>CAJOHT010000102.1:0-2443 GCA_905234305.1 uncultured Ruminococcus sp.
GCGAATTATGATATTGAACAGCAGTCTTACCTTTGCGGATACTGCGGCGGAAAAGTTGAAATCAGCGAGGCACTTCGGGAGAAGCAGGGATTTCGCAAGCTGCGTATCGGACAATTGAAGGATGAACTGACTCGGTTTAGGCTATTCTCCGCTTCTTGCAGCGGATGTGCGGCTACGGTAGTTTTTGAGGAGAGCGAGGCGCTCTCGAGCTGTGCTTTCTGCGGACGAAGTCTGGTGCGTTCGGAGTATCTAGATACAGACGGCTTGCCCGAAAGCGTTATCCCGTTCGCGATTACTCAAACCGAGGCTCAAGAGCGTTTAAAGGATTGGTGCGATAAAAACAAGGGTAAAACCGAGGCTAAAAAGCTGAAAAAACTTATTCCTGAGCTTAAGGGCTTTTACCTGCCTTATGAACTTGTCAGAGGACCTGTCCATATGAAGGTTTCGCGTATGGATGGAAGTAAAATATATGACTGCGAAGGGCATTTGAATGATGAGTTCGTTAACCGTTCAAAACAGCTCAGCAACCTTTTGCTTGATGGAATGGAGCCTTTCGATACGGATAAAATGGTGGATTTTGACTTTGCTTATGTCGCGGGGCGTCGTGTAAAAATATCCGATATATCCGATGACGCGCTGGAGTCTAGAATAGCGGATGAAGCCCGCGCCTCATATACTCCCGCGGTCAGAAAAACTTTAGAAACTAACGCGGTGGATATTTCCGCCGACGCTAGCGGCGCTGTTAGGTATCCTGTGCTTCTTCCCGTGTATTATATCTGCGAAGGGGAAATTATGGCGGCGGTAAACGGACAGACGGGTAAGGTCAGTGTCCGCGCCGAAAAGGAAAGTCATTATCATTTTGCTCCGTGGTGGCTTAAGGGTATTTTGACAACAATAGCTTTTTGCGCAATTATATTCGGCGCGTTATGGCTGTTTAAAGTCGAGCTTATGGGAGCGCTGTTTATAACAGCGTTGCTCGGTTTCTTTTTCCTTACGGTCAACCTGTGTCTTTACAGCGATACGGCTAAAAACAAGTTTTCGGTAGAGTCTGGACGTGAGATTTATACGTCGGGCGAGCAGACATTCAGGCGAGAAAGAGGCGGACTTGTTCAGAATGAAAAGATTCTGAAAAGAAAGGTGTCCGAGCCGAAGTATTTCAGAGAAATAGACGGCAAGCGTATTCCCGTTGAGCTGCGTTTTACTACTCCGCTGAGGGTCCTGAAAATGATTGGACTTAGTATGGGAGCGTTATTCCTGCCCGTGATTTTCGCGCTTTTTATAAACGGCTTTAACTTCTCGATGATTCATCTTGGAGGTTCAGCCGTATGGTTCTGTATATTTGTCCCTGTAGTTCCTATTTATATTCTAAAATTCGGTATTGTAGAGCTGCACGATAATCCGTGGATTTATTACCGAGATATTAACGGAAAGAAAAAACGGTATACGGAAAAGAAAAAATTTAAATTCGATAAGGATATTCTTATTAATATCCTTATGGTAGTTTTTGTTCCTCCCGTAAGTCTGGCGGTATGGTTCGGAATCATCTGCTTCTGCGTTATGGTTTATCTTACGGCGGGATACGGATGGTAAATGAAATTAAGAGTTGGTGATTATTATGTGTGAAGAAATAAAAGCTCAGGCGGTTAGTGTATTTAACGAGTTTTTGTTGTCCTCGGATGTTCCACGAGTGTAATTACGGGTTCGGTTATCGGAACAGGTTCAAGCGTTGATTGCGCCGAGGCATTATACAGCGCATTTTATCCGATGCTTAAGGAGAGAGGGATATATCTTGCCGCTCAGTGCTGCGAGCATCAGGAGCGTGCTTTGGTAGTGGAACGTGAATGCGCCGAAAAATATAATCTGCAGATCGTTAACGCGGTTCCTCAGCCTAAGGCTGGCGGAAGCAGCGCGGCTACCGCTTATAAAACCTTTAAATCTCCCGTATTGGTCGATAAGATTAAAGCAGACGCGGGTGTAGATATCGGCGGAACTATGATAGGAATGCACCTTAAAAGAGTTGCTGTTCCGCTTAAAATGAAGAATAATAAAATCGGTAACGCTCACGTTATCTGCGCCCGTACAAGACCGAGATTTGTCGGCGGGGAAAGAGCGGTTTACGATATGGATTTGATGTAATTAAGAGGTATGAAAATGACAGCAAAAGAAGAATTCATTAAGATTTATAAGGATAATATTACGCGCGAGGGTTCCGACAGACTTCTCGACTGGATAGAAACTACTGATTTCTTTACCGCTCCCGCGAGTACGCGCTATCACTGCGCTTGCGAGAACGGCTTGGTTATGCATTCGGTGAGCGTGTATAATACTATGATGGAGAAGCATTTTGACGAGGAAACCGACAGTGCCGAGAGCTTCGCAATTTGCGCTTTGTTGCACGATTTATGTAAGGCTCAGTTCTATAAAGTCAGTACCCGAAACGTTA
>CAJOHT010000102.1:2472-8117 GCA_905234305.1 uncultured Ruminococcus sp.
TTCGGACACGGGGAAAAATCAGTGTTTTTAATCGAGCGTTTTATGCGCTTAAGGCTCGATGAGGCAATGGCAATCCGCTGGCATATGGGTGAGTTCGGCGATAAAAACAGCAATACTATTTCTCAGGCTTACGACGCCTACCCGCTAGCTGTAAAGCTCCATTTAGCCGATTTAGAATCTACATATTTAAGAGAAAAAGGAACTTCCGACGTAAACAGGTGATTTAATGTTACTTTTAGAAGCAATTCAAAAAGCCGAAGAATTAAGAAAAGAATTAAAATATCACAGCGACCTTTACTATAACCAGGACGCGCCAGTTATCGACGACTTCACCTACGATAAAATGATGCGCGAGCTTGAGGAGCTTGAGTCGGAGTTCCCCGAGCTTATAACGGACGATTCGCCTACTCAGAAGGTCGGTGGTCAGGCGGGAGAGAAATTCTCGCCCGTAGCTCATACCGTTAAAATGGAAAGTCTTCACGACAGCTTTTCGTTCGAGGAACTTAGGGACTTTGACCGCAGGGTAAGAGAGGCTGTCGGCGATGTCGATTATGTTGTCGAGCCTAAAATAGACGGTCTTTCCGTATCGGTTGAGTACAGAAACGGCGTTTTAACGAGAGCCTCGACACGAGGCGACGGCGATACGGGCGAGGACATTACCGATAATATCCTGACTATAAATTCCTTACCGCACCGATTAAAAAACGCTCCCGCTTTTTTAGAGGTTCGCGGAGAGGTATATATGTCGTTTAAGAGCTTTGAACAGCTTATTAAGCGTCAGGAAGAAAAAGAGGAAAAGCCCTTTAAAAATCCGCGAAACGCTGCGGCTGGTTCATTAAGGCAAAAGGACAGCCGTATAACCGCACAGCGTGATCTTGATATACTTGTTTTTAACATTCAGCAAATCGAGGGTAAGGCTTTAAACTCTCATAAAGAATCGCTCGATTATGTTAAGTCGCTTGGAATACCGACGGCGTTTTACAGCAGCTTTAATAATATCGAGAGCGTTATAGAGGAAATAAAGAAAATCGGCGATAACCGAGGCGAATACAGCTTTGCTATAGACGGCGCGGTCGTTAAGGTCGACAGCCTTTCGATGCGTGAGGAACTCGGCTCAACCGCTAAATAATATCCGCCCGAGGAAAAGGAAACTAAGCTTCTGTCAGTCGAGATTAACGTTGGACGTACGGGAGTTTTAACTCCTGTCGGAGTTTTTGAACCTGTGCTTTTGGCGGGTACTACCGTATCGCGCGCGACCCTCCATAATATTGATTTTATAACCGAAAAGCAAATCAGGGTGGGAGATACCGTGCTTATCAGAAAAGCTGGGGAGATTATCCCCGAGGTTCTCTCGGTCACAAAGCACGCGGAGAATTCTCAGCCGTTTGAGTTCCCGACGCTCTGTCCATCCTGTTCAAGCCCTGTTTCACGCGAGGAAGGGGAAGCCGCCGTACGCTGTACGAATACCGACTGTCCAGCCCAGTTAATGCGCCACCTTATCCATTTCGTAAGCCGTGACGCTATGGATATTGACGGGCTCGGTCCCGCTGTATTGGAGCAGCTTGTCGATGCGGAGCTTGTAAAATCTCCCGCGGATTTATATAAACTGAAATTTGACGATATTTTAAAATTGGAGAATAAAAAAGAAAAATCCGCCGAAAACCTTATTAACGCGCTCGAAAAATCTAAGACTAACGAGCTTTACAGGCTTATCTTCGCGCTCGGTATCCCGCATATAGGACTTAAAGCGGCTCAGCTTTTATGCGGTGAATTTTCAACAATCGAGGATATAATGAACGCGAAAGCCGAGGATATTAACTCAATCAACGGTTTCGGTATGATTATGGCTGAGGCTGTTGAGAGGTATTTTTCGCTGAATAGTACAAAGCACCTTATCGACGAGCTTAAATCGCTCGGTTTAAACATGACTCCCTCAGAGAAAAAATCCGAGGGCGGTATTTTCGAGGGCAAGACCTTTGTGCTTACGGGAACGCTTCCGACAATGTCGCGTAAACAAGCCTCTAAGATTATTGAGGATAACGGCGGTAAAACTTCCTCGTCAGTCAGCAAAAAGACGGATTATGTCCTCGCTGGCGAAGCCGCGGGCTCAAAACTCACTAAGGCTCAGAGCTTAGGCGTTACCGTAATTACGGAAGAAGAATTTTTGAGTAAAGTAAACGGCAATAAGTAATAGGTAATAAGTAAGTTTTCTTATCTTACTTACCTTGATGAAATAGAGATATATTTACAAAAAATAAATACAGATTAGTATACCTGCTTTTTGCAGGTATATTTTTTTGCCTGTCCACATATATCTTACTATGACTATTGAAAAGAATATTAAAGATGTAATCAACTATTTGCCGTTTTCTCTAAAGAGCGTGCTGCAGCATATTAATAAACTGCCCGATAATTTACAGGAAATCCATCTTATCGCGGAAAAGCCGTTAATGCTGCGTACGAACGCGAAAAGATATTTTATTAATGAGAGCTTTATTATTACCGAAAAATGCTCGGAAAACAATATCACGGTATCAAAATCGGAGCTTGAGGAAGTTTTTAAAAACATCTGCAATTATTCCGTGTATTCGCGCCAGCAGGAAATCATCAACGGTTTTATTACTTTATCGGGCGGCAATCGCGCGGGAATATGCGGTACCGCCGTAAAAAAATCAGGCGTTATTTACAATATACGGGATATAAGTTCGATTAATATACGTATCGCTCGTGAAGTTAAAGACTGTTCAATTATTCTTTTTGAGAATATTAAAAGTTTGAAAAGCGTACTGATTTGCGGAATGCCGTGCAGCGGAAAGACAACGCTGCTGCGTGATACTGCTCGCAGGCTGTCTTATGATCACAAGGTTTCTCTTATAGATACGAGGCTTGAGCTTGCCGCTTGCCGAGGCGGTATTTCTCAATTCGACGTTGGGTTTTGTGATGTGTTTTCGGGTTATGACAGAAAAGACGGCTTTGAACAGGCGCTTAGGTGTATGTCGCCCGATTATATAATCTGCGATGAGATAGGCGCGGATGACGTAGCGGTAATATGCTCGGCTGAAAAAAGCGGGGTAAAGGTTATTGCTTCTCTGCATTGTGCCGATATTAACGAGCTTAGGAGTAATCCGACATACAACAGGATTATAAAAGGCAATGTTTTTTCTAAATACGTGTTTTTGGATAGCAGAGAAAACGCGGGACAAGTTTTGAAAATAATTGACAGGGATAAACTGGATGATTAAATGTATCGGGATAGTTTTAATAATAGCTTTCTTCTTTTCGGCGGGAGTGTATTTGAGTTTAAGACTGAAAAACAGATATGAGTTTTTATCATTGTTTCGGGAGTTTTTAAGCTCGCTGAAAACAAATATAAGATACAACGGCGGCGAGATTTTTGAATTGATAGAAAGGTCAATGCCGCTCGCTATCGTGGAATATTTTAAGTCTGAAAATTATAGCGGTATGGATATCTACTGGGATCGCTGTATAAAAAATATCCCTAAAAACGCAGCTCTGAAGCGTGAGGATATCTCGCTTATCGCCGAATTCGGCAAGACGCTCGGAACTACCGATATCGAAGGTCAACTCAATCACATTGAGCTTTATAAGGAACTTATAAGTTCTAATATAAATAATTCTATTGAAGAAATAAAACAAAAATCAAAGCTCTATAAAATGCTGGGGCTTTTTTCGGGAATCGCCGCCGCTTTGTTGCTGATATAAAGGATGTTAATATGGACGTTGATATGATATTTAAAATAGCCGCTGTCGGGATTATCGTAGCGGTTTTAAACCAGCTTTTGGTAAGAAGCGGACGCGAGGAACAGGCTATGCTCACTACGCTAGCGGGTTTAATTGTAGTGCTTTCGATGCTTGTTACTCAGATAAGCAATCTGTTCGGGACTATTAAACAGCTTTTCGGATTATGAGTATATCGGCAATTTGTTTTATAGCGGTACTTACTGCGGTACTTTCGCTTTCGATACGCAGGCAAAATCATGAGATATCTTTCTTGATAACTTTGTGCGGCGGTATAATTATTTTTATTTCCGTTCTGTTGAATATTTCTTCCTTGTTTGAAACAGTTAAGCGGTTGTTTGACAGCGCTTCAATCGAGCAGTCGTATATTGTAATACTCTTAAAGGTTATAGGGCTGTGTTTTATGAGTGAATTTGCGGTTGACTGCTGCATTGACGCGGGACAGCGCGCGCTTGCCGATAATGTTTCAATGGCGGGCAAGGTTCTTATTCTTGTATCGGCATTACCGCTTTATAAAGATGTTTTAAATACTGTCCTTTCACTTACGGGAGGAAGCGTATGAGGAAGTTTTTTTCAATTATATTCGCTGTATTTATTGTTATTATGACTGGTTTTTCCGCGAGCGCTGGTACATACGACGATTTTTTAAAAGATAATAACGCCGATGAAGTAATTGATTCGCTGCCTGATGAAGCTAAAAAATCATTAAATGACTTAGGAATAAACGGGTTCGATATTTCGGCGTTAAAAAAACTAAGTCCCGAAAAGATATTTTCGCAGATAATTGATACTGTCGGTAAAGAGAGCAAAGCTCCGCTTAAAGCCTTTGCCGGCGTGACTGTAGTATTGCTGTTGTACTCAATCCTTTACGGGCTGAGAAATACTTTTGAAACTTCGCTTCAGCCTGTGCTGGCGGTAGTTACTACGATATGCGTATCCTGCGCTCTGGTAATACCGATAAGCGGATTTATAATCGAAGCGGTCGATTTGATAAAAACTTCGTCCGATTTTATGATTTCGTATATACCGCTGATGGTGCTTGTAATGAGTGTGTCGGGACAGCCTCTGAGCGCCGCGGGGTACTATGGATTGATGATGTTTTCGGGTCAGGCTGTTAATCGGCTTTCTTCGGAGTTAATAGCTCCGTTTATGAATATATTTCTTGCCGTCAGTGTTTCTTCGGCAGTATCGCCGAATATTAGCCTCGGCGGAATAGTCAGATTTATTTCAAAATTCACTAAGATAGCGCTTGGATTTATAATGAGCATTTTTACAGGCGTCCTCAGCTTTAAGCAGGTAATATCTGCTGGAGCCGACAGCCTTTCCTCAAGAGCCGTGAGGTTTTCCCTTACGAGCTTTGTGCCTGTGGTAGGCTCAGCGCTTTCGGAGGCTTATCGAACCGTACAGGGCTCCGTAGGCGTATTAAAATCTGGAGTCGGCGTTATCGCGGTCATTGCGGCTTTCGCTATGTTCCTTCCGATAATATTACAATGTGTATTCTGGATGCTCGCTCTGCTTTTGTCAAAATCAATAGGGGAAATACTGTGCCTTAAAGAACCCTGTATGCTGTTAGAGGCGGTATATACCGTGGTATCTACCTTGCTCGCTGTTGTACTTTGTTTACTGGCGGTATTTATTATTTCAACAGCCGTTATTATGCTTACGGGGGGATTCGGATGAGCGCCGCGGCTTCGACGGCGGGGATAGTCTGCGTTATCGCTATAGCGTCCTCGCTGATTTCATTAATTGTCCCTCAGGGCAGCAATAAACGCGCGGTTAACGCGGTAGTAGGTGTTTTTATTCTTTGCAGCCTTATAATCCCCTTTAAAAACGCTTTTTTTAATTCCGATTTTAATTTTGATTTACCTGAGTACAGCGATAATTTA
>CAJOHT010000103.1 GCA_905234305.1 uncultured Ruminococcus sp.
GAAAAAAACGAGGTGAAACATAATGACAGAAAATAAGATCCGAGTAATTATCACCAACAATCAAAAGGCGGTTAAAATTCCTACAGGACTCAGAATGTTAATCAGACGTTGCTGTCACGCAGTGCTGGAGCTTGAAAAATTCGAGGGTCCCGCTGAAATAAGCGTAACCTTTACCGATAACGAGGGAATACGAAAGCTCAACGCCGATTACAGAAATATTGACGCGGCTACCGACGTACTCTCGTTCCCGATGGGCGAAAACGGTCAGTACGATACCAATATGGAAACGGGCGCTAAGATTCTCGGCGACGTTGTAATTTCGATGGAAAAAGCGGTAGAACAGGCTAACGCCTTTGACCACTCTCTCCAGAGAGAGATTGCTTACCTTACCGCGCACAGCGTACTGCATCTTCTCGGTTACGATCATATGGAAAATATGGAAAAAGTTAGAATGAGAGAAAAAGAAGAGCTTGTTATGGAACAGCTCGGACTTCCGGCTTCCTCAAGCTACATTATCGAAAGTTGAAAAAACAGCTTAAAAGTTTCGGATACGCTTTCAGGGGAATATGGTCCGCAATAGAAGAAGAAGGCCATCTGCGCTTTCATTTAATTGCTGCCGTATACGCGATAGCGCTTGGATTTTACTTTAATTTAAGCGCCGTAAAATGGGCGGTATTAATAATCCTTATCGGGTTGGTTTTTTCCTCTGAGCTTATCAACACCGCTTTTGAGCGGGTTTGTGATTTGACAAAAACAGATTTTGACCCGCGCATAAAATTTATAAAGGATATCAGCGCCGCGGCTGTACTCATCCTATCTATATGCGCAATAGCGGTCGCTTTCCTGTTTTTCTTCGATTTAAATAAAATTAAAGCTCTTTTTCTGAGTCTGCTTAATAATCCGATACTGTTGATTTTATTAATAATTTCGATTATAATATCGGTAGTATTTATTTGGGCAGGACCGACAGGAAAGAATAAAGATAAAAAGTCGGCTTAAAGTCGGCTTTTTTGATTTGAGGTTAAGATTATGGATATCAATAATAATAATAAAAAATCTGCGTTTATCGCGATAGTAGGGCGTCCTAATGTAGGAAAAAGCTCACTTTTAAACAGAATGCTCGGTACAAAAATCGCCATAGTTTCAAGCAAGCCCCAGACCACCCGTACCAGAATAACGGGCGTACTTACCGAGGGCGACACTCAGCTTGTGTTCGTTGACACCCCAGGTATGCACAAGCCGAAAAACAACCTCGGCAAATATATGGTGCGCTCCGTTAACGAAAGCGTCGGCGGAGTTGACTGCTGTATGCTCGTTGTCGAGGCGGACAAGGAGCCTTCTCCCGCAGAGTTAAGGCTTATAGAAAAGTTCAAGGCTATGGATATGCCCGCGATACTCGCTATCAATAAAATCGATACGCTTAAGGAAAAAGACGTTTTAATGAAACAGATATTGACCTACAGCGGGCTGTACGATTTCGAGGCGGTCGTCCCCGTAAGCGCCGAAAACGGCAGCGGCGTCGGCGAGCTTAAGGAAGAACTCAAGTCGAAGGCAATCGAGGGAGGACACTTTTTTGAGGACGATACTCTTACCAACCAACCCGAAAAGGTACTCGCGGGCGAAATGATAAGAGAAAAAATCCTTCGCCTCTGCGATAAGGAGATTCCCCACGGCATCGCCGTAGTAATAGAAAAAATGCGTATGCGCGAGGGGAAAGAAATCCTCGATGTCGACGCGACGATTTACTGTGAACGTGAAACCCATAAACGTATACTTATCGGAAAAAACGGCAGTATGCTTAAGAAAATCTCGACCTACTCGCGGCAGGATATGGAAAACTTTTTCGGCTGTAAAGTATTTCTCCAGACTTGGATAAAAGTAAAAGAAGACTGGCGCAACAGCATTCAGCTTATGCGTAATTTCGGGTACGACGAAAATGACTTTCGTCAGTAGACGGCAGGCAGTAGACAGTAGGCAGTAATCAGTGAGTGTTTTAAAAAATCCAAACAAATATGAAAATATTACTGCGTACTGACTACTGCATACTGACTACTGCATACTGATTTTGGAAATAATTACTGACCGCTGATTTGCGCATACCGACTACTGTCCTGCGCAAGCTAAACGCGGGTGATATAATGAACGATTTAGACGCTTGGAACGCGTTTTTTCACAGCGGAAGTATTTACGACTATCTTATTTACAAAAGTATTCACAACGACCGTACGGATAACCGTACATCGGAGAATAATAATGAAATTTATAACCAACGGACTTATAATCAGGGAACAGAATATAAGGGAGAAGGATAAACTCGTCACAGTGCTGACCGAAAGCCACGGTGTAATAAAGGGATTTGTTCACGGCGCTAAGGATATAAAAAGTTCTAAATCCGCCGCGACAACTCTGCTCGCCTACTCGAGGCTTACCGTTCATCCGCGCAAGGATAATTACCTTATCGGCGACGCTAAGGCTGTTAAGATATTCTCGGGGCTAAGAAACAGTATCGAGAATATGTATCTCGCCCAGTATTTCTGCGAGCTTGCGGGAGCGGTATGCCCTAAGGAACAGGAAGCTAAGGAACATCTCAGAGTTATTCTTAACGGACTTTACCTGCTTTCGGAAAACAAAAAGCCGTTTAACCTCGTAAAGCCCTGCGTTGAGTTCAGGCTTATGTGTCTATCGGGATATATGCCCGATATTATGATGTGTAAACAGTGCGGAGAATACGAAAAGGACATTATGTGCTTTCTCCCGAAAACGGGACAGCTCATATGTAAGGACTGTTTCGATAAAGCTGAAAACTTTGATTATAAAATAAACCTGAACCGTTCACAATTAACGGCAATGCGGCATTGCTGTTACGTTGATACGGAAAAACTCTTCTCATTCTCGCTGCCTGAAAACGACCTCAAGGTACTTAATTTCTGCGGCGAGGAATACATAAAATTTATTCTTGAACGCGACTTTAAAACTCTAAGATTTTTAAAAGGACTATTATAAAATGGACAGACACTGCAAATCGCTGGAACTCGATAAAATTCTAAAACTTTTAGCCGACAGGACCTCCTGCACCGAGGCTAAGGAAGCCGCGCTTAGTATCGAGCCCGAGTTCAAGCTGGAAAAAGCTCAGAAAAACTTAAAAATGACCGACGACGCGTATGTGCTGACGGGTAAATTCGGCGCTCCGTCGTTCGGAAATATGAAAAACGTCGCTAACGAACTGCGCCGCGGAGACGCGGGAGGACTTCTTTCTACATCGGAGCTTTTACGGATTGCCGAAACGCTTAGAATAATCAGAAGCGTAAAATCGTGGCAGGGTAAATGCGAAAACGCTAAAACCAGCCTCGACCCGCTTTTCGGTGGGCTTGTCCCCAATAAATTTCTAGAGGACAAAATCCGCGGATGTATTATAAGCGAGGAGGAAATCGCCGACAGCGCCTCCCCCGCTTTATCCGATATACGCCGTAAAATCCGTACCGCGACCTCAAAGGCGCGTCAGGTTCTCGATAAAATAATCCACAGCAGTACATACCAGAAATACCTGCGCGACGCTATCATTACCCAGCGCGACGGACGTTATGTTGTACCCGTTAAGGCAGAATGCCGCGGAAATGTTCCAGGGCTCGTACACGATACAAGCTCCAGCGGTCAGACGGTATTTATCGAGCCTATGGGAGTTGTACAAGCTAACAACGATATAAAGGTTTTGATTTCAAAGGAAGAAGCAGAAATCGAACGTATTCTTTTCGAGCTTTCGGCACTCGCGGGCTCTTACGCCGACGTTATAATCGGAAGCTATAAATGCCTCATTGAACTAAACCTGATTTTCGCTAAAGCGGACTTGGCGTACTCAATGAAGGCTGTACTTCCCGAACTTAATGACAAAGGATTGATAGAGCTTAAGAACGCGCGTCATCCTCTTATTCCCGCCGATAAGGTTGTACCGATAGACGTAAACCTCGGAAAGGATTTCGACACTTTAGTTATTACAGGTCCAAATACGGGCGGTAAAACCGTAACGCTAAAAACAATAGGGCTCCTTACTGTTATGGCGATGTGCGGGCTGATGATACCCGCGGGCGATAACTGCAAGCTCTCGGTATTCAGGCGCGTACTCGTGGATATAGGCGACGAGCAAAGTATAGAACAGAGCCTTTCCACCTTCTCGGCTCATATGACTAACATTATAGGGATTTTGAAAAAAGCAAATTCCTCTTCTTTAGCGCTGATCGACGAACTCGGAGCGGGCACCGACCCTGTGGAGGGCGCTGCGCTCGCTATAGCAATACTCGAAAAGCTGCGTGAACGCGGAGCAAAAATCGCCAGCACGACCCACTACGCTGAGCTAAAGGAATTCGCGCTCAGAACCGAGGGTATCGAAAACGGAAGCTGCGAATTCGATATAAAAACCTTAAGACCTACCTACAAGCTCTTAATAGGCGTCCCGGGAAAGAGCAACGCCTTCGCTATAAGCAGGAGGCTCGGTATGGACGAAAACGTAGTAATACGCGCGGG
>CAJOHT010000104.1:0-4500 GCA_905234305.1 uncultured Ruminococcus sp.
TAATATCAAGACTTTTGCTAATTGGCTAAATGATAACAATGGTTATAATGCTAATGGTGAATTGACTTGGAAAAATACATCAAATTATGTTAATGGTTTCTCATATGATTGTCAATTGTTAGCATGGGGAACTTATAATTCTTCATCTTATAATGATAAACTTGTGTCTTGGGTTAAATCTGGATATCATTTAGTTTTAAATGTTAATAACGGAGGACATTGGGTTGCTGTAGATGGAGCTAAAACAAAATCAACAGGCTTAGTTTATATTATGGATTCGGGTGCGAAAGACAAACCCGCTGGTGCAGATATTCAATTAGCAAATAGATATTCCTCTTTTAATATTGTTCACGCATTTAAAGGAGAAGGTGTTCACACCCACAACTTCTATTACGCAGGGGCAGAATCCGCGCATCCTCATTATAAATTCTACAAGTGTAGCTGCGGCGTTAAAGAGGTTCATAAAAATGAGTTGTATAATGATCCAAATTGTACTATTTGTAATCCTACGTATTGTGTTAGCGAAGGAGAGTATCACATAGTATCTGCGCTGGATAACAGCTTAGGCTTAAATATCGCGTATAATTCTACGGAAAGCGGCGCTAATGTTCAGCTTTGGGATAATATGGACGAGGGGAACTTATCTTCGCTGGTGAGCGTAAAATATTTAGATTCGGGATATTACACGATGACGTTTATGAACAGCGGAAAAAATCTTGATGTTCAAGGCGGAAGTCCGACAAGCGATACTAATGTTCAGCAGTATTCGCCTAACTCAACAGACTCACAAAAATGGATAATTGCGCCGACAGGCGACGGATATTTTTATATAGTTACTAAACTTCAGAATAATTTGTTCTTAGACGCATATAACGCTTCGTCTACACCAGGTACAAACGTATGGATTTGTACAGGTAACGCTACAAAAGCGCAAAAGTGGAAATTTATTGCCAGTGGTGTATCTACAGGACAAACAATAAAGAATGGCGAATATACTATAGCCTCTGCGATTAATAATAATTACGGTTTGAATATTGCAGGCGGAAGTAAGGAAAACGGTGGTAATATACAAATATGGAATAATATGCACGCAAACGACGCGAATGCCAGAGTTAACGTAGAATATTTAGATTATGGTCTATATAAATTAACGTTTACGAAAAGCAATAAGGTTCTTGACATAGATGGCAGTCATAATACAAGCGATTCAAACATTCATCAATGGGATTATGTTTCAAAGGATAATCAAAAATGGATAATAAAATCTGCGGGCGACGGATACTATTATATTATAGGAGAAGGAAGCGGACTAGCTGTTGATATTACCGGGGGAAGTGTTGATAACGGAACCAATATCCAAGCACATGTTTTGAATTACTCTAACGCTCAAAAATGGAAGTTTGAATTAGTCCCGAAAAAAATCACATATGACGCAAACGGCGGAACTCTTTTTAATGATACAGTAACAAGTGTACAGATTGATGGGGTTAATTCAAGTCGTGAAGACGGAACAATTGTAATTTATACAAGCAGTATGTATTCAAAATCTCCTACTAACATTTACGGCGATGAGTATGCTTTCGATAAAAACGGTAAAAAGGTTGGAAAAAGAACTTATGGTACAGAAGAAAAACTGGATGTACCTATGGGCGGTTTTGTAGTTTCAAAGCAAGCAACAAACCCATTTGATTTACATATTGTTGGCGAGACAGCGCAATACGCTTTTTGCGACTATGATACAAATACGGTTTATTTTTACAATAATGAACACGATTATTTAGTAGGCTCCAAAAAAGCTACGCCTGGTTCTGATTATGGAGTATTAGCAACGCCAGTAAGAGACGGTTACACTTTTGACGGTTGGTATACAAGCGCAGACGGCGGAGATGAAATAACCGCAAACAGCATTTATAACGGGGTATCAACCCTTTACGCTCGTTGGGAAAAGAATATAGCTCCCGAAAACGCGTTTAATCATTCCAACGGAACTATAATCGATATAAGCGAAAAATTTACCCGTGATGAAGCTGATACGGCGGATTTCGGAATCGACGGTCCGTTCCAGAATCTACAGATTTTAGGCGTACAGAAGAAGGAAACTGATGGCGAAAACAGTATCCGATTCGTAGCTGTAGTTAAGGACGAAATTCTTCAGGACGCTGACGATTACGGGTTTATCGCAATAGGTTCAGGCTCGCTAGATAAAGCACGCACAGCGGCTCAGAATATGACGATAGAGAGTGTATCAAAAACATTCTCGTGTAAGGGTAAGAGCAATTTAGTAAGCGGCGATTACGGTAAATTCGACAGCGCTAAGGGTTATAAATACGTGACCTTTGCTGTTAACAATGTCGGCAATAACGCTGTAGGCGTGAAGTTCTACATTCAAAAGGGTAGTAACGTTTACTACGCTGATTATATTAACGAGAATAATGAAACACTTAGCTATTGCGCCGCTGATTGGGCAGCGCTGAGTTAAGAGGGGAGTCGGATGTCATCCTGAGTGTGTTCGTGTCATCCTGAGCCTGCCGAAGGATCTTATTCTGTTTGATGATGTTAAGCAGAAAGATTCTTCGACTCCGCATACGCTCCGCTCAGAATGACAAAGACGCTCCGCTCAGAATGACAAAGCGGTTACGCTAAACAAACAAGAATAACAACAGGGCTGAATTCTGTATCAGCCCTGTTGTTTAATTAAATACTTATTATTCTATTGCTTTTATAATATCCTCTACCGTTTCTTCGAGCGAATTGCCGTCTTTATAATCAACAACTATATCAGCGTATTTTTCGTAATACGGGGAGCGGATATTAAAGATATCCTCGATAGTTTCGCCGTTTTTCATCGCGATGCCTCTGTCGGAATAATCTTTTAGCCTGCGTTTAAGCTCTTGGAGCGGAACATTTATATAGATAACTGTTCCGAGGTTTTTAAGGTTATCCATAGCCGCCTCGGACAAAACCATTGAGCCGCCCGTCGCGATTATAACCCTGTCGCATACTATCTCGCTTCCGACGCTGCTTTCGATTTCTAAAAACGCGTCAAGTCCTTTAGTGTCGATTATTGTTTGAAGCGTGCATTTTTCTCTTTGAGAAATAAAAGAGTCGGTATCAAGATATCCGTAGCCGAGTCTGCGCGCTAGAATTACGCCAAGAGTGCTTTTACCGCTCGCGGGCATTCCGATTAAGATAATGTTATCCATTAAAGAACCTTGATTTGGAGAGTGTCGGTGCCGTAGGATGGCTCGATTTTATTAGAGGAGATAACTACTACAGTGTCGCCCTCGGATACTATACCTGTCGAAAGCGCTTTTTCCATAGCCTGCTTTGTTATTTCGTCCGTATTGGTGAGGTTTTCTCCTAAAACAGCGGTAACACCGCGGCTCAGGCATAATTTATGCTGTACCAGCGGAGATGTTACGACCGCGATGATCGGACATTCGGGGCGGAAGTGAGCCATAGCCCTGGCTACCTTACCTGTCGCAGATTCTACTATAATAGCTTTCGCGTTTACTACCTCAGCCACCATCTTGGCGGAATAGCATATGCTCTTTCTGAAGCTGTTGGAGTCGTCAAATTCCTCGATGTATTTCTTGAGCATAAGGTCCTCGTGGTTATCCTCAGCTTCTGTGCAGATATCGGAAAGCGCCTTAACGCTTTCTACAGGATATTTACCCGCCGCGCTTTCGCCCGAAAGCATTACCGCGGAGGTTCCGTCATATACGGCGTTAGCGACGTCGCTTATCTCGGCACGGGTGGGGAGAGGATTGGTAGTCATACTCTCGAGCATCTGAGTAGCGGTGATTACGTACTTTCCGTGAGCTACTGTTTTACGGATAATGGTTTTCTGAATCTCGGGGAGTTTAATAAACGGGATCTCAACGCCCATATCGCCGCGCGCTACCATAATGCCGTTAGAAAGGTCTATAATACGGTCGATATCGTCGTAACCGCTCTGGTTCTCGATTTTGGAAACGATATCAACGCCCTCAAATCCGATACTGTCAATAAAATCGCGCAGGGTGCTTACGTCGTCGGCGGAGCGTACAAAGCTCGCCGCTACGATTTCGGCTCCGTTCTCGAGTCCGAATTCAATATCGGCTCTGTCCTTAGCGCTTACGAAAGGCATAGAAATATGATAATCGGGGATATTTATACTCTTTCTGTTAGAAAGTCTGCCGCCTTTAACTATAAGGCATTTTATAGCTTCTCTGGTGACTTCGGTTACTACCATATTGATTTTTCCGTCGTCGAGCAAAATCTTACGTCCGATAGCTTTTTGCTTTTCGTTAAGGAAGATATCAACGAGCTTAGGGTAGCTTATGCCGATGCCTTCGTCGTTGCCGATTTTATTTTCTTTATAAAGCAGGAATTCTTTACCCTCAACAAGATTTGCGCTACCGTTCTCAAATGTTCCGACTCTGACCTCGGGACCTTTTGTATCGAGAAGTATAGCGACATTCTTACCGCTTTCTTTTATTACTTCCTTAAGACGGTCAA
>CAJOHT010000104.1:4539-5225 GCA_905234305.1 uncultured Ruminococcus sp.
ATCCCATTGCGCCTCGCTCATACCCGCCTCAATCATAGCGTGCAGCGTTTCTTTATTATCGCACGCGGGACCTAACGTACAAACTATCTTAGTTTTCCTCATTTTTACACCCCCATAGGATAATTTTATATATTATTAATATTATTATAATAAAACTTGTTTAGTTTTTCAATAGCAAATACAAAAAATTCGGTGAATTTACACAAATCCACCGAACTTTTTAGTTGAATATCTTGTTTTACATTATAGAAGAAACTAAATCAGCATAACCTGACGGGTCGTCTATCGGAAGTCCCGCGATAAGCAGCGCCTGATTATAGAAAATCTCAGCGTACTTTTTAGCTTTTTCGTCATCGGTACCGATTAGCTCCTTCATCTTCTTAACCGCGTCGTGGTTCATATTAAGCTCAAGACATCTCTGAGCCTTCATACCAGCCTCAGGCTGCATAGCGTTAAAATATTTCTCCATCTCGAAGCTGATACCGCCCTTAGCCGTCATACATACGGGATGGCTTACGAGCTTCTTGCTGGCGATTACCTCGCTGACTTTATCGCCGAGAGCGTCTTTTACAAATTTTAATACCTCGTTGTTATCCTCGCCAGCTTCCTTAGGTTCTTCATTTTCAATTCCAAGGTCATCGCTGTCTACGCTTCTGAATTCCTTATCGTTGTATTTCATAAGGGTC
>CAJOHT010000104.1:5255-9504 GCA_905234305.1 uncultured Ruminococcus sp.
AATATAAAATCTCAAATCCCTTTGAAAGCACCATTTCCGCCTGCGGGAGCTTGCTTATAGAGCTGACGCTTTCGCCAGTAGCGAAATAAATGTATTTCTGCTCATCACTCATTCGGTCAACATATTCCGAAAGCGTGGTGAGTTTTTCGTCGTTAGAGGAGTAGAACATAAGTAAATCCTTTAGATTATCCTTATGCATACCGTAATCGCTTACGATACCGTATTTAAGCTGTCTGCCGAACTCATTAAAGAATTTTTCGTATGTTTCTCTATCCTTTTTAAGCAGGGAAGAGAGTTCGTTCTTGATTTTCTTCTCGAGTGTATTGGCTACGGTTTTTAGCTGGTGGTCGTGCTGGAGAACTTCTCTGGAGATATTAAGCGAGAAATCCTGACTGTCGACTACGCCCTTAACAAATCTGAAATGGTCGGGCAAAAGCTCCTCGCAATTTTCCATAATAAGCACGCCGCTTGAGTAAAGCTGGAGTCCTTTTTTATACTCCTTAGTGTAATAGTCGTAAGGAGCCTTTGACGGAATGTACAGCAGCGCCTTATAGGTGACAACGCCCTCGACCGAGGTCGTAATAATCTTAGCGGGCTTGTCGAAAGCCATAAATTTATCGTGATAGAATTTTTCATATTCCTCGTCCGTAACATCCTTTTTAGGACGCTGCCAGATAGGAACCATAGAGTTTAAGGTTTCAGCCTCGGTAACGGTTTCGTACTCGGGCTTATCACTGTCCTTAGTATCTTCCTTTACCTTACTGCGGGTCATATCCATAATAATGGGGTAGCGGATATAATCGCTGTATTTTTTAACAAGCTCGGAAATCCTGTATTGCTCTAAAAATTCTGAATAATTCTCGTTTTCGGTATCATCTTTAATATAAACGGTAATAACCGTACCGACGTTATCCTTTTCGGTTTCTTTGATTGTATAGCCGTCGGCTCCCGAAGAAGTCCAGAGATACGCTTCATTGCATCCGTATTTTTTAGTATAAACCTCTACTTTTTTCGCTACCATAAACGCCGAGTAGAAGCCTACGCCGAACTGACCTATAATATCAACGTCGTCGGCTTTCTCCATTTCCTGTTTAAAACGGTATGAACCCGAGGAAGCGATTGTTCCGAGGTTTTTATCGAGGTCGTCCTTATCCATTCCAATACCGTTATCCTCGATTTTAAGTACGCGGTTTTCCTTATCGAGGGTAATGTTGATTTTAAAATCCTCTCTGGAAAGTCCTACCTTATCGTCGGTAAGCGAAATAAAACAGAGCTTGTCGATAGCGTCGCTGGCGTTAGAGATAAGCTCTCTTAAAAAAATCTCCTTATGAGTGTAAATAGAATTAATCATAAGGTCAAGAAGTCGTTTTGATTCCGACTTAAACTGTTTTTTAGCCAAAATAATCATCCCTTTTTATTATTTGTTTATATTATACACCTTTTTGATAAAAAATTCAAATGTATAAATATACAAAACTATCATATAATATACATAAAATATGATTACAGGATATAGAAGCGGAATAATACTTTTTAAAATTTTTTATAGCATTAAATGTTTTTAGAATTATTTTCTTTTTTTCTCAAAAAATGCTTTTATCATATCAAAATTGTAACCTGAATTAGAGAATTTAGTTTACAATTATCGAGTTTACTATTTAAAAAAATGCAAGTTCTAAATACGTGTCTTTCAAAATCGTTAAAAACTTATCAAAATAATAGACAAAATGTAAATACCCCTTAAAAACGGGATTTATGATGTGTCGGATAAAAAATAGAACGCTTAAAAAAAAGCGTCCTTTGGAGCTGGTGGCGTGACTTGAACACGTGACCTTCTCATTACGAGTGAGATGCTCTACCGACTGAGCTACACCAGCATTTTTTACATTGCTATATGATTATAACCCTAAATCTAAAATTTTTCAAGCCCGAATTTGAAAAAATGATAAAATAAATAATAAAAAAGTGACAATTTACCCACTAGTATTGACATTGTATTTATTCTATTTTATACTATAATCAATAAAACAAATATAGATAAAAATAATGTATATTTACAAGTTTTATACTTAAAGAATGCAGAAAGGTGTTGATTCTATGTCTAAGTCATTTGGCAGGCATTTAAGAGATCTTCGGAAGAAACATTCTAAATATTCACAGCAGGAAATGGCGGATATGTTAAATATCTCGCGTTCGACATATACTTACTACGAAACAGGTAAATCTGAGCCTGGTCAGGAAAAGCTGAAGAAGATTTGTGATATTCTTAATGTTGATTTTAATACATTGCTCGGTTATTCTGAGGATGGATTAAACGCGTTAGTCGCTTCCGGCGAATCAGGTAATGATGTTTTCGGCGCGCTGTCTCCGAATGAGGAGCAGATAATTCTTGCTTACAGGAGTATGAATTCCGAGGAGAAAGAGTTTATCGGAAAACAAATCACTAAAATTGTAAAAGGACAATAAGATTAAAGCCGATTTTTCTAAGGAGAAATCGGCTTAACTTTATGTCGGGGAACTGTATGTTTCCCGGCTTTTCTTTTTATGAAAAAAGCTCGCGGTTGGTAACAAAGCGAATACCGTTAGCTTTCGATACCATATTAAACAGTTTTTCTAAATGTTCATAACATCCGAGTTCTGTTTTATAATCAAGCTCGTAGCTGTGACCCCACATATAAAACACCATATCTTCTTTTCCCGCTGGAGTATCAATGAATTTTTGAAGCAGTTCTTCCGAGAACGGGTCGAGTTGTGAGCAGGTCGGTTTTATAAACAGCGAGTTTTTGTTAAAAGAAAAGCTGTCGGGTTTCTCATAGTGAGAAACTCTTCTCGCGTAATACGCTCCGTTTTTTCGCAAAGCGCTGATTACATTATCGTTGTAGGTATCCTTCGGGAAGGCGTGTCCTACGATTTTATATCCGAAAAGTTTTGAGAGATTTTTAAAATCATTAGTGATTTCCTCTTCGGCTTCTTCGGGAGAAAGGTGAGTTTGTACTAAATGATGAGTACCGTGGCTTGCTACTTCTATGTTGGGGCGGGAATAGAGCCCGAGCGCTTCCTTTTTGCTTAAAATAAAATGATTTACGTAAAGCTCGGGATGATTCTTGTCTATATCATACGCGGTTTTTCCTTTGTTGCCTGCGTGTTTTATGTAGGTTCTTCGACCAAAAATACCGCTGCTTATATTAAAAGTTCCTTTTATACCGTATTTCTCCATAAGCTCTATAACGCGGCGGTCCTGTTCTGTACCGTCGTCATAAGAAACCGTAAAAAACTTTTCTCCCATATTTACACTTCCGTATTATAAATAGTTTTATACTATGCCTTGATATCGCGGATGACTTTGCCTCCGATATTATAGGTGTTCGTATATTCCGCAATATATTTTTGTATTAAAGTTGCGTCAATAATTGTAATTATACCATCGTTATTTACATCGGCTGCTGGTTCATCAACAGGTTCGGAAAGCTCGATTTTGGCTACTTGTTTTTGAATTATAGTTGCGTCGAGTATATTTACTTCTTCGTTTTTGTCGGCGTCTCCGAGGAAGAAAATTTCGGGCTCTTTTATAAGCTCGGCGCAGTCAAAGCTGCCCCAGGCTCCCGATTTGGCATTAACTTTAATTCCTACTGTTATTGTTCCATTGAAGCAGGGGATGTTTTCGATAAGGGGAGCTTTCCATACTCTCCAGCCGTCAAGTGTAAAACTTTGCTCGTATCTTTTGCCGCCGCTTAAAGCGTAAATACTGATTACCGAGTTTTCTCCCGTATCGCCGCCCTGAGCGTAGAGCGAGAATGAATAATCGCCCTCGGGCAGGGAAGTTACTGTTTGTTCGGCGGTAAAATCAACCTTATTATCGCTCCAAAAATGCAAGGATTTATTACCGTCTTTTGAGTCGGACGGATTGTTGGGAAAGTCGACTGTTCCCGAAGTCTGTTCATTGATATTCCACATTGAGGTGTTGCTGTTCTCGAATGACGGATTAAGTATATAGTTTTCGGGCTTATAGTCAGTACCCTGACGTACGTACAGGAACGTTTTAAGCGACTCAAGCGGATAACCGTCGGGGTTAAAAAGCGATGTCGGTATACAGGCGGTCGCGCCGTAATACAGCCCCGCGTCGTCAGGGTCGTATGTACCTGCGTAGGAGCTTGCCCAGCCCGCACCGTATTTCTCGCGCTTTTCATTACGTTCGTTCTCGTTATCGCCTGTTACGTCTATCCACGCGGGTTCCCAGTAGAATACGCCG
>CAJOHT010000105.1:0-3253 GCA_905234305.1 uncultured Ruminococcus sp.
GGATCACGGCGGAAAAATCAGCGTTAAAGAAACCGAGAACGTTCTGTTCCCGATTATGGACGCGTTGAACGAGGTTCATGCAAAGGGTATTATCCACCGTGATATAAGCCCCGATAATATCTATATCACTAAGGACGGACAGATTAAGCTGCTCGACTTCGGCGCCGCTCGTTACAGCCTCGGCGACAGAAGCAGAAGTCTTGATGTTGTTCTGAAGCACGGCTACGCTCCCAAGGAGCAGTACGCACGCCACGGACGTCAGGGACCTTATACCGATGTGTATTCGCTCGCGGCTACTTTCTACAGATGTATTACGGGACGTATACCGCCCGATTCGATTGACCGTATCGATGAGGACGATTTAATGAACCCGAGCAGCCTCGGCGTTGATATTTCGCCCGCGAAAGAAGACGCTCTGCTTAGAGGGCTTGCTATTAATCCCAGCGATCGCTATATGAGTATGAATGATTTTAAAATGGCGATGCTCAATCCCGCGAATGCCCCCGCTCCCGTTCCGTTCAATACCTCGTTTACGCAGACTTCTTCAGCGCCTGTTACAAGTACACAGCAGACATTTTCGCAGGCGGCTCTTGTTACAAGTTCACAGCAGACAGTTTCGCAGGCAGCTCCCGTTACAAGCGCTCAGCAGGTTCCCGCTGAAAAGAAACCGTCGGGATTTGTGCAGTTCTTTAAAAAGCTCCCAAAATGGGTTATCCCTGCGGCGGCAGGCGCAGTTCTCGTTATAGCTGCAGGTATTGTTGTCAGCGTAATCCTGCTTAATTCAAATCCCGCCAAAAACTTTAAATTCGACGCCGAATCTTCCGAGGGAGTTGTAATCGAAAAATACATCGGCGAAGATAATAAAGCTGATATTCCCGCCGAAATCCAGGGCAAATCCGTAGATACGGTTAAGGAATACGCGTTCAGTTACTCTAAGCTCAATGAAATAGTTATTCCGAATACCGTAAAAACAATTGAAAAACAGGCTTTCTATAAAGCTAAAATCAAGAGTTTTAATATTCCCGACAGTGTAACGGAGATAGGGGACAGCGCTTTTAGAGGTTCTTCGCTCGAAAGTATTACGATCCCAGGATCTGTGAAAAATATATCGTCTAACGCGTTCTCCGACTGCGAAAACCTTAAAACAGTAAAACTTGAAAACGGTGTTGAAAGCATCGGAGATAGCGCATTTTCGGGATGTTCCGCGCTTGAGGAAATTGAAATGCCCGAAACTCTTAAAACTATCGAGGGATCGGTATTCGGTAAGGATACTTCGCTTACCAGTATTACAATTCCCGAGAGCGTAAGCTCATTAGGCGAGAGGGTATTCTCGGAATGCACAAAACTTAAAGAGGTAAAGCTGCCCGAAGCGCTTAAGACTATCGGAGCTTCTATGTTTTATAATTGTATGTCAATCGAGAAGCTGTCTATCCCCAATAACGTTAGCTCCATAACCTCGGGAGCTTTTACGGGATGCACATCTCTTAAAGAGATAAATACCTTCGGAAAGGTTAAGGATAATGCGAGCGGTTCTAAACTTGACAGCTATAATATCTCGGGACTGAGCAACCTTGAAAAATTTACGGTTCCTAAAAATATAAAGACGTTATCGTCATATTCGTTATCGAGCGATTCGCTGAAAACTCTCGTTATTCCCGACGGAGTAAAAACTATTGAGAAATACGCCGCTAACTATAATAAAAAGCTAAGCAGTGTAAAAATAGCGGGAAGCGTAAAGACTATCGGCGACGGAGCGTTTGAGTACTGCGATAAGCTAAGCTCTGTTAAGCTCTCGAAGGGCGTAAGAAAAATCGGCAGCTTCGCCTTCGCTGGAGATAAGAAGCTCAAGAAAATCACTATACCTTCTTCCGTATTCAAGGTTTATCCCGACGCTTTTTATAAATGTACAAAGCTCTCTAAGGTTAAGTTCCAGAAGGGTGTAAAGAAGTTTAGCAAGTATATGTTCTACGATTGCAAATCCTTAAAGAAGGTTTCAATCCCCGGCAGTGTTAAGAAAATCGCGGCAAGCGCGTTCTACGGCTGTAAAAACCTTAAAAAGGTAAAAATCTGCAAGGGCGTTAAGGAAATCGGCAGATACGCTTTCTTAAGCTGTAAAAAACTTAAAAAGCTCTCAATCGCTAAGAGCGTCAGGAGAATTAATAGTTCAGCGTTCGGACTTTGTAAAAAGCTGAAGAAGGTAACAGTATCTAAAAAGTGTAAGATCCATAAATACGCTTTCCATTATAAGGTGAAAATAAAAAGGAAAAAATAACCTGATACTATAAAAAACTAAATTGCAAATAATTTTTTAATATAAAAAGTCAAGGAGGAAAAACTATGGCTATTACAGAATGCGGAAACGGACATGTGTATGATACCGACCAGTACGCCGCGTGTCCCTACTGCAACGGGGGAAGGAACATTATTGATTTCTCGGGAGGAAATCAGGGAGGCGATATCGGCAAAACCGTAATCCCTCAGAATATGGCGCCTCAGCAAAATCCCGTAAACCCGCAGTTCGGTATGGGGAATACGGAGGCTGTTAATTACGCGATGAACGCTAACGAGCCGTCTAAAACCGTAGCTCCCGAAGCGTATCGCAAAAATCTTGAGGATCAGAATAAGACTGTCGCGGTTTTTAAGCAACAGCATAATCTTGATCCCGTAGTAGGTTGGTTTGTCTGCATAGAGGGCCCCGAAAAGGGAGTCGATTACCATATGTGGGCTAAAATCAACACAATCGGAAGAAGCGAGAAGAACGATATCTGTATTAAAAAGGATATGACAGTGTCAAAGGATAATCACGCGAGAATTGCGTATGATCCTAAGCATAATAACTTCCAGCTTATTCCAGGAGAGAGTACAAATAATATTTATGTTAATGACGATCCGATTTACGTTCCTACTAAGCTCGAGGCTTACGATGTAGTTGAGCTTGGAAGCAGTAAGATGGTATTTGTTCCGTTCTGTTCGGACAAATTCAAGTGGTCGGATGTAGAAAAAACGGAGTCGTAATATGGGGCTTTTTTCCAGAAAAAAGCGTATTGAACATCCGAAAACGACCGCGCCTCAGTTCATCCCCGAGCGATTGCTGAGTTATAATGTCGCTAATCTTCAGGGATTGGGCAAGCGTGAGCAACAGGAGGATTCCTTCGGCTTCGCTAACGTTACGGACGTAATGAAAATTCGTGAGAGAGGGTTACTTGCTATCGCCGCGGACGGTATGGGCGGTATGCAGGGCGGCAAGCTCGCC
>CAJOHT010000105.1:3329-7740 GCA_905234305.1 uncultured Ruminococcus sp.
GTTGATTTCGCCAATGAGAGTATTTTTAATATGCTTAAAGGCAGGGGCGGAAGTACGCTTGTGGCCTGTATATTTTATAACGAGCGGCTTTACTACGTAAGTGTCGGCGACAGCTACCTTTATTTGCTTCGCAACGGAAAACTCTACCGCCTTAACAGAATGCATAACGTCCTTAACGACGAGTATTTAAGCTCGGCGCTTAGAGGCGACGCTTCTACGTTTGACGGCAGAGAAGTATCCGAAAAGGACGCTCTGACAAAGTTTCTCGGTATGGAATATCTCGAGGATTATGACTGTACAAAACGTCCTATGCCCATATACAGCGGAGATACTTACCTGCTTTGTTCCGACGGGGTGGGGGATGTATTGGACGAGGAATGCATTTATTCCTGTATGTCCCGTGCGGACGCTAACGCGGTGTGCAATAGTTTGGAAGAGAATATTTTAGCTGCGGATAAGCAGTATCAGGATAATTATACCGCGCTTGTAATAAAGTGCGAAAATTAAAAAGGAGAGCATTATGAAAAAAAGAATTTTAGCGGCTCTTATGGCTGTAATGATTGTAATCGCGCTTGCGTTCCCCGCGAACGCCGCTTTCGATTCAAAAACACGCGAAAGTGTATGCGTAGTTAAGGTTTTATTTGAAACTACCGACGGCAACGAGTTTTTATTCGGCGGCGGTTCGGGCTTCTTTGTAGGACAGAGCGGAAAAGACCCGCAGTATTTTATAACAAATTATCACGTTGTAAGTTACTATTACGCCTTTGACGGCGGTAAACTTACGACCGCTACAAATAAAAACACGGGTACTATCTATCAGGGACGCGCTAAAGTAAGAGTATACTTCTCGAACGATAATTTTATGGAGGCTTATCCTGTAGAAGCTAACGATACTAAGGATATCGCCGTAATGAAGCTCGAGGAGCCTACATCCCTGCGTAAGCCTATTGCGTTAAAGGAACCTGCCGACAGTATGGCGGGCTCGGATGTATACGCTGTAGGATACCCTGGGCTTTCCGAAAACGCGTGGGCTGCTCCCACAAAGTCTAAGGATATTTCCGACGCAAGTGTAACTAAGGGTTCTTTCAGCAGACTCTTTACTACTCAGGGCACAGGTGTACAGAATATCGAAATTGACTGCGATATTAAGCACGGTAACTCTGGCGGTCCTCTTATTAACGAGGACAATCAGGCTATCGGTATTGCTTACGCGGGTTATAACTCCGTTAATCTTAAAACGCTCGAAACTGAGGAAATGAACTACGCGGTAAGTATTTCCGAGGTTATTCCGATGTTGAAGAAGAACGATATCGATTTTGAAACGGATTCATCATCTTCATCGTCCGATAATGGAACCGCTAAAAAGACAACTCCCGCGCCTGCTCCCCAGCCTAAGGAAGAAGGCTTCCCGATAATGCTTATCGTTATTATCGCGGCGGTTGTAGTTGTTCTCGCGGCGGGTGCCGTAGTAGCGGTTGTAATCGTTAAAAGCGGCAAGAAGAATAAAGCGGCTGTTGAAGCGGCAAGTCAGGCTGCGGCTCAGCAGAATAATATCAGAACACCTTATGTGCGTTCGCTTTCAGCCCAGCACAGGGGTATGAAGGTCAATATAAGCGGAAAGCAGATACTCATCGGAAGAAGCCAGTCTGATTGCGCTATCGTATTCCAGGAGGGAACCCCTGGTGTCAGCGGAAGACACTGCTCGGTATCTTTCGATATGGCAAGCGGCGATTTTATCCTCACCGATTTACGCTCGTCTTTCGGTACATATCTCCAGAGCGGCTCAAAACTCACCGCTGGAGTTCCATACAGACTTAAGGCTGGAGACCGCTTCTACTTAGGTGAACAGACTAACCTTATCGCTGTTGAACTGGAGTGATAAATAATGGCTATAGACAGTTATTTATACTCATCTCCAGGTGGCAGAGAGTATAATGAGGACTGTGTCGGCGAGCGCGTGATTTCGGGCGGTAAGCTCTTTGTCGCAGCCGACGGACTTGGCGGACATAAATACGGCGATATAGCCTCTAAATGCGTAGTTGATACTTTTAAAGCTGCTGCTGAACCCGAGGAAGATGTTCGGCAGTGGCTTGAGGATACTATCGCCGAGGCTCATAATGCTGTTATGAAGCTTCAGGATGAGAAAGCCGCTAAAATGAGAAGCACCGTCGCGGCGCTCGCGATTAAGTACAATAAGGCTTATTGGGCGAATGTCGGCGACTCGAGGGTTTATTATATTCATAACGATACTATTTACGCGATTACCGAGGATCATTCCGTAGCTTATAAAAAATTCCTTTTGGGTGAGATAACCCGAGACGAAATCGCGACGGACGAGGATCAGAGTTCGCTTCTCAGGACGATAGGCAACGAATCGCGTAATACCCCCGATATCTATGAGTCGGAAGAAGAGCTTTCTAACGGCGACGCTTTTCTGCTTTGTTCGGACGGAGCTTGGGAATACTTTATGGATAACGAAATCCTCTTTGACTATTTTAAATCCGAAACCGCCGAGCAATGGGCGCAGTATATTCTGACAAGGATCGTAAGCAGGGTGAAGGAGGGTAACGATAACCTTTCCGTTATCACCGTTATCTTTAATCAGGATTGAAAGTGAGGGAACCGTTTATGAAAAGATTTTTCACGATTGCTTTATGTGTTATATTTTCGGCGCTGATTCTTATGAGCTTTGCCGTAAGCGCGGCTCAAAAGCCTGTGTCGGTTGTATGTGATTATTGTAAAAGCGGTATTTTCTCCGTGTTTGTTAATCCTAACGAAGGCGTTAACCCCTCCGATGTAAAGATAGGGTTGGTTCCTACCGAAAAGCAGAAGCTGAAAATGAACGTCAGCAACAGTTCGGCTAAGGTTAATTACCTCTTTCTTTTAGACGCTTCTACTTCAATGCCGACATATAAAAGCAAGATTTCCGAACTGGCTTCTTCACTATTTAATAAATCTAAGAAGGGCAGTATCACTCTCGCGGTTTTCGGCGATAAATTTAAGGTCGTTAAGAAGAATATTAAGAGTTGGACTGAGTTTAATAAGGCTTTAGTTAATGTCGATTATTCGGAACCCGCTACCGATATCGCGGGCGGACTTTGTGACGCTATAGATTTCGCGGCGGCAAAATCCCGTAAAATAAACGAGGTTTATAACATTATACTCGTCACCGACGGAATACCTTATCTGACATCTTACGAGGGCAGTTATGATAACGCGATAAAATCCTCCGCTAAGGATATTAAGAAGAAAATCGCGAAATATCCTGAGATAATTATAAACTCGGTTGGAACAAACTCGTGGAATAAGGATATCGAGAGCGCCGTAAAAACAGGTAAAGGTTTGCATTTGAAGCTGGATAACGCTTCAGCCGCGGGCGGACAGATTGCTTCGTTTATTAACAATTTGTTTATCCTGAATTATGAGGTTAACGCGGGCTCGCGCTCTAAAAACATCGACGCTAAGCTCTATGCTTCGCTCAAAGGCGGAAATGATATAATCCTTAAAATCAAGGATATTCCTAATCTTGACTATGACAGAAGCTCCGAAAAGGAAACAGAACCTTCAACTTCTAAGCCTCAGGAGAAAACGGCTGTTCATACCAATCCTCCCGAGACAAAGCCCGAAGCTAAAAAACCTGCCGAGGCTAAAACCGAAAAAACGGAGAATAATAGCGAATTTCCGTTGATTCCCGTTATAATTATAGCCGCCGCGGCGCTTGTTGTAATAGCGGCTGTGCTTATAATACTTCTGAAATTAAAGGGTAAAAAGCCCGACTCATCTTATCCGACGATTAATATGAAGCTGGAAATTTTGGCTGGAAAAGCCTCGGGTAATAAAGACAGGATCATTCTCGGCAAGGAGCTTTTTATCGGTTCGTCGCCCTCGTGTGATATATGTTTAAATGATTTAAGCGTAGCTGATAAAAATACAAGGATTTTCCAGAAGGACGGACTTATCTATATTGAGAATATTACCGAGGCCAATAACACGACTCTCGGCGGTATGAAACTGTTCGCGCCGAACCGTCTAAGAAGCGGAGACGAAATCGGAATAGGCAACACTATTATCGTATTAAGATTCTAAAATACTTAACAGGCTCAAAACTCCCTGCGGGTTTTGAGCCTTTTTGCGTTATAGGAATAATCACAATATTGTAAATTGTGACATTACAATAATTGTGTTATAATTCAAGCTGTACTATGTTTTAGAAGGTAATATTATGGATGTAAAAGATAATTTTAAACATATGAATCCGATGCAGCAAAAGGCGGTGTTCTGTACCGAGGGTCCGCTTCTTATCTTAGCGGGCGCGGGTTCGGGAAAGACTACCGTGCTTGTTAACCGTATAGCGTATATTCTTCAGAGCGGACTGTGTATGCCGTGGCAGATACTCGCGATCACCTTTACG
>CAJOHT010000106.1:0-3262 GCA_905234305.1 uncultured Ruminococcus sp.
GTAGCGGGAATACTTAATTACCTCAGTTCAGGCTCAATAAAGGGTATCGGACCCGCTACCGCCTCTGCTTTAGTGGAAAATTTCGGCGCCGACACACTGAATGTACTTGAAAACGAACCTAAACGCGTCGCTAAGCTCAAAGGAATATCTCTGAAAAAAGCTGAGGACATAAGCAGACAGCTAAAAGAAAATACAGGCATACGCGAACTTATGCTTTATCTTTCAAAATACGACATATCCCCCTCCAGCGCGGTTAAAATATACCGCTCGTTCGGCTCAAACTCTGTTTCGGAAATCGAGCGTAACCCGTATTCTTTAGTAGGCGCCGAGCTTGGGATAAGTTTTGATAAAGCTGACGAGATAGCCTCGGCTATGGGATATGAGGGCGACGAAGGCGTACGGATACGCGCGGGACTGGCGTTCGTATTAAATCACAATAAACAAAACGGACATACCTGTCTTCCCGAGGACAAGCTCATCCCCACTACCTCGGAGTTCTTAAGGGTCGAACCCGAAAAAGTCGAACGCGCTCTGCGCGAAATGATAACCGACTCAAGTCTTATAAGCTACAGCGCCGACGGCAAAGAGCTTATCTTTACTCAGGATATGTTTAAATCCGAAAGCTATATAGCGGCAAGACTCAAAATGATGATGCGCTTCCCTGCGGTTAAAATCGATAACATAGACGAACGGATAAAAGCCATTGAGGAATACAACGGTATAGAATACGCCGAAATGCAGAAACAGGCAATCACCGAAGCCCTCACACGCGGGCTCCTCGTTTTAACGGGAGGTCCCGGTACAGGCAAAACAACTACCCTGAACGCCATTATAAAAATACTTAAAGACAAGGGACAGACTGTCCTTTTATGCGCTCCTACAGGCAGAGCCGCTCAGCGTATGAGCGAAGTGACAGGCGACGAGGCTAAAACCATCCACAGGCTTTTAGAAGTCGCGTGGAACAAAAACGATATTCCCGAATTCAAGCGCAATGAAAAAAATATGCTTAAATGCGACGCGCTTATAATAGACGAGGTAAGTATGGTAGACGCTCAGCTATTTGAAAGCGTTATGAGAGCTATTCCGCTCGGATGCAGACTTATTCTCGTGGGCGACAGCCACCAGCTCCCCTCGGTCGGAGCAGGCAATATACTCGACGACCTTATTACCTCGAAGGTTATCCCCGTAGTTCAGCTTACGGAGATTTTCAGGCAGTCGATGAAGAGCCTTATAGTTACAAACGCCCATAAAATCGTCCGCGGAGAGCTTCCCGAACTCAGAATAAAAGATAAGGATTTCTTTTTTCTACACAGCGAAAACAGGGATATTATCAGTCAGACGGTAATAGAACTTTGCACAAAGCGCCTGCCCGCCGCCTACGGATATGATACGTATAAGGATATTCAGATTTTAGCCCCTGGACGCAAAGGCGATTTAGGCGTTAACGAGCTTAATACAAAACTTCAGTCCGTAATCAACCCTAAGCATAATGATAAAAACGAGCTTACCGTAGGAAAAAAAATTCTCCGCGAAGGCGACAAGGTTATGCAAATCCGCAACAACTATGATTTGCTGTGGGTTAAGGATGACGGCGAAACGGGCGAAGGTATTTTTAACGGAGAAATAGGAATAATAGAAACGATTAATAAGCGCGCGCGCATTATAAAAATCCGCTTTGACGATAAAACAGCGAGTTATGATTTTGACTTTGCCGTAGATTTGGATTTATCCTACGCCACTACCGTTCACAAAAGTCAGGGCAACGAGTTCGAAGCGGTTATTATGCCGCTTTTATCGGGCGCTCCTATGCTTCTATACCGCAATCTTTTATATACCGCTGTTACGCGGGCAAAAAAACTTATGATAATAGTCGGCAGCGATACAATTATCGAAAAAATGGTAAATAACAACCGCAAAAACAAACGCTACAGCGGATTAAAATTCTTTATGACTGAAAACGACGATGAATAAGCTGTTAAAACTTATCAGCGCGGGCTTTTTCCCCGAGCGCTGTCCGTACTGCGATAAAACAATTGCCGCGGGTAAAATCGCCTGCGATATATGCGAGGCTCAGTTTCCCGAAACGTATTCAAGCAACTACGCTAAAGGCGGCTATCCGTGCTGTTCACCTTTCTTTTATCAGGGGATTTTCAAGGAAGCCGTTAAACGCTTCAAATTCAACAATATGCCCCAAAACGCCGAAAAGCTCGCTACGGTACTTAGCCTCTGCGTAAAAAAATCATACGATATAAAAAGTATAGATATAATAACCTTCGTACCGATGTTCCCAGCTAAGGAAGCTGTAAGAGGCTATAACCAGTCGCGCCTGCTCGCTATTGAGCTTTCAAAAATTCTCGGCATTCCCTGCGAAAATATTATCGAAAAAATAAAGGATAACTTTCCCCAGCACGAATGCACCTCCCAAGCTCAGCGCCGCGATAACGTAAAGGGCGTATATAAAGCAGCAGACACGGAAAACATAAAAGGGAAAAAGGTTCTTATTATAGACGATATACTTACAACAGGCTATACGCTCGGCGAATGCTGTAAGGTAATCGCTAAAAAAACTAAAGCGGAAGTTTTATGCGCGACAATTTGCGCGAAAAATGATATTTACACTTGAAAACATTGCTTTAATGGAATATAATGGAAAATAAGTAAAGGACGGTGTTAAGAATTTGGATATAGGTATAGATTTAGGAAGCAGCCGTACAAGGGTGTTTATAGACAGAAAAGGCAAGGTTCTCGACGAAGCGTCCGTAGCAGCGTATAACGTAGCCGAGAACAGAATTATAGCAGTCGGCGACGAGGCATACGCTATGCTCGGCAAAACTCCCGACAGTATTCAGGCGGAGTATCCGCTTTCGGGCGGAGTTATAGCTCAGTCGCTTTTAGCTGAGGATATGGTCAACATTCTCTTAAAGCACGTTTGCACCAGCAAAATCGTAATGCCCAGAGTTGTCGCCAGTATTCCCGGGGATATTACCGAGGTCGAAAAACGCGCGGTAGTTAACGCTATAAGCAGCTTCGGCGTAAGGAGAGTTTTCCTTATCGAAAACACTAAAGTAGCGGCTATGGGCGCGGGTGCCGATATTATGGGAGCGCACGGAATTCTTGTAGCTAACCTCGGCGCAGGTATATCGAGCGCGGCGATACTTTCCCTCGGCGGACTATCCCAGAGCAAAACCATTAAAACCGGCGGCAATGATATGGACGACGATATCGTAAAATATATCCGCAAAAAATACAACCTCGTTATCGG
>CAJOHT010000106.1:3281-8630 GCA_905234305.1 uncultured Ruminococcus sp.
TCGGCTGTCTTATAAAGCCCGAAGAGGAAAAGACCTTCCGAGTTAAAGGACGCGACGCGATAAGCGGACTTCCCCGCTTTGTGGACGTTACCTCGAGCGAAATTATGAGCGTTATAATCGAAACGGCGGCTAAAATAGTAACGATGATCAAGGACGTACTCGAGGAAGCTCCTCCCGAGCTTGTCGGCGACGTTTATGAGGACGGCATACTCCTAACGGGAGGTCTCGCGAAAATCGACGGCTTTGCCCAGCTTATCGCAGACAATACCGAAATTAAGGTAAGCATAGCCGAAAATCCCGAGGACTGCGTTATAAACGGCTGCGGCGAGGCGATTAACTACATCGCCGAGGTCGAGCGCAACGCAAAAGCGAAAAACGATATAAACCCGCTTATGGCGGCGTATTAAAAAAAGCTCCGAAAGGAGCTTTTTTAGTTGAAAGTTAATAGTTCATTTCAGTCGGTGAGGAAAGGTTATTCTAACAATCTTTCTATGCAATCAAAACTATCCACTATCAACTGTTCACACTACTCTGTTTCCCAATTCCGCGACATATCTTACAAGCTGGTCGGGGTTCATATCAGCGGCTTTTTTTATTATTTTTTTACGCTTTTTTTCCGAAAGACTGTGTACATATTTCATCGCGCAAAAATTCTTACCAAGCTCCGCCTTAAACTCCTGCGGCATATCGTATAAATAGTTAAGCATAAAAAACACCTCAACCCTATTATAGGATTGAGGTGTTATATTTATTCAGATTATAATAAACAATTGTTAATTCTCAAATTTTACGCGTCCTGTTTCCCTATTTTACGGAAACGGTTATATCTATGCATCGCAAGCTCAGCACCATCAACCGCGAGGTTTTTCTCAAAAGTACGGCAGATAAGGAGCTTTAAACTCTCGAACATCTTCTGGTCGCCAGCGACAGGCTCTCTTAAAATACGCTCAATCACGCCAAGGTCAAACAAATCCTTCGCCGTGAGCTTTAAACACTCGGCGGCTTCGGGAGCCTTTGAGCTGTCTTTCCATAAAATACTTGCGCAGCCCTCGGGGGAAATTACCGAGTAAACAGCGTTTTCCATCATCCATACGCCCGAGCCTCCCTCACCGATAAAAATAGCGAGTACGGGAGTTTTAAGCGCCATCATTTCCATTAAGTTGGTCGCGATAGCGTGGCCCTGGCCTCTTTCCTCGGCTCCGATACCGCAGAACGCGCCGCTGGTATCAACAAACGTGAGAACAGGTCTGTGGAATTTTTCAGCCTGTTTCATTAACCTAAGCGCCTTACGGTACCCCTCGGGATGAGCCGCTCCGAAATTTCTATCCATACGCTCAAAGGTATTTCTGCCCTTTTCAAGTCCGATAACGGTAACGGGGATATTGTTAAGCATACCCACTCCGCCGACAACCGCCTTATCGTCGCTGTAGTTACGGTCGCCGTGAAGCTCAATAAAGCTCTCGCCGAAAAGCGCGTTTATATAGTCAACGGCAGTAAGTTTCTTCGTACTGCGCGCGGCAACTACTTTATCAAATGCGCTCATAAAACCTCATCCTCCCCATAATTATGAATTTTAAGCAGGTGGCTTAAGGTTTCCTTAAGATTACGCCTGTCAACTACTTTATCAACAAAGCCCTTCTGCAAAACGAACTCAGCCGTCTGGAAATCCTTAGGCAGCTTTTGGCGGATAGTCTGCTCGATTACTCTCGGACCCGCGAAAGCTATTAACGCCTTAGGCTCGGCGAGGATAATATCGCCCTCCATAGCGAACGACGCCGTAACTCCGCCCGAAGTAGGGTCGGTAAGCACGGTTATGTATAAAAGACCCGCGTCGCTGTGCATTTTAACCGCGCCCGAGGTTTTCGCCATTTGCATAAGGGACAAAATACCCTCCTGCATTCTCGCGCCTCCAGATACTGTAAACACTATAATCGGAAGTCTTTTCTCGGTAGCGTACTCAAAAGCTCTCGTAATTTTATCACCCGTAACGGTGCCCATAGAGCCCATCATAAACTCGGAATTCATACTTACAAGTACGGTTTCAATTCCTTCGAGCTTACATGTTCCGCAGATCACGCTCTCGTTTTCACCACTGCGTTTCTTGCTTTTTTCGAGTTTTTCATCGTAACCGGGGAAATCAATAATATTAACGCTCTCCATATCCGCGTCCATCTCGACAAAGGTATCGTTATCGGCGATAATATCAATCCGCTCCCTTGCGTTAAGGCGGAAGTGGTGGTTACATTTAGAGCAAACGCGCAGGTTCTCCTCAATATCGGTAGTTAAAAGCAGAGTTCCGCATTCGGGGCATTTCTCCCACATCTCATCGGGAACATAAGGCTTTTTAACGTCTGTATTGTCGCTGCCTTCCAACTCGTTTTTAGGCTTTATAAAAGTAAATAAATCCATTTAAAAAATCCTTTATCTGTTTTTCTTTCTGCGTTTCTCAAAATCTTCCATAAAATCGGTAGTATAGCTTCCATCGATAAATTCCTTATCGGAAAGGATATCAACCATTAAATCGCGGTTGATTTTAACGCCTCTTACATTAAGCTCGCAAAGCGCCATCTTCATCTTACGGATAGCAAGCTCTCTTGTTCTTCCCTGAACGATGATCTTTCCTATCATAGAATCGTAAAATGGGGGTATAACATAGCCTTGAGATAAAGCTGTGTCAAACCTTACGAAAGAGCCTCCGGGGACATGAAGCGCCGTCACCTTACCGCAGGAAGGACAGTAATTATTGTCGGGATCTTCCGCGTTGATACGGCATTCAATAGCGTGGCCGTGGAAATAAATCTGATCCTGAGTTCTATTAAACTCAACACCCGCGGCAACTCTTATCTGCCACTGAACAAGGTCCGCGCCCGTTACCATTTCGGTAACGCCGTGTTCGACCTGAAGCCTTGTATTCATTTCCATAAAATAGAAATTGCCCTCAGAGTCGTAAAGAAACTCTACCGTACCTACGGAATTGTAATTTACGGCGTGAGCCGCTTTTGTCGCCGCCTCAATCATAGCTTTACGCGTTTCGGGAGAAATTGACGGAGACGGACTTTCCTCGATAAGTTTCTGATTATGTCTTTGTACGGAACACTCGCGCTCGCCTAAACAAACGGCGTGACCGTGTTTATCGCATAGAAGCTGCATTTCAATATGCTTAACGGGCTTTAAGAATTTTTCTATGTATAACGCTCCGTCGCCGAAAGCCGACTCTGCCTCGGCGTAAGCGCTGTTATAAGCATTCTCGAATTCCTCGGGAGAGCTTACAAGGCGGATACCGCGTCCGCCGCCGCCTGAGCGCGCCTTAATCAAAAGCGGATAACCTACCTCTTCCGCGAGCTTTTTAGCGCTCTCGACGTCCTCAAGCACATCAGTACCTGGAGTTACGGGAACGCCCGCTTTTCTCATAGTCTTGCGAGCCATATCCTTATCGCCTAGCAGGTTAATCATCTCGGAGGTAGGCCCGATAAACTCAATATTGCATTCCTCGCAGAGCTTAACGAACTTCGCGTTCTCGGAAAGAAGTCCGTAACCAGGGTGAATAGCCTGAGCCCCGCTCTCAACCGCCGCAGTTAAAATAGCAGGCATATTAAGGTAGCTGTCCGCAACCTTAGCTCCGCCTACGCAGTAGCTCTCGTCAGCCATCTGAACGTGCATAGCGTCCTTATCGGCAGTAGAGTAAACAGCTACGGTATCAATACCCATTTCGCGGCAGGCTCTTATTATACGCACCGCGATTTCTCCGCGGTTAGCGACAAGTATTTTACTAAACATTACTTAATTCACATCCAAAATCTTATTACATTAACGCAAAGCTGAAATCCGCGCTTACGCAGAGCTTACCGTTAACATAACCCTTAGCGCTGATAAAATAAAAACTTCCGCGGCTTCTCGTGAGGACGCATTCGCTCTCGAGCGTATCCCCGGGTTTTACCATACCCTTGAATTTTACGTTATCCATTTTCGTAAAATAAGGCGTTTTGCCCGTACATTTATCGGCAAGCATAACACAGCTTGACTGCGCCATCATCTCGCAGAGGATAACTCCCGGAACTACAGGATTACCGGGGAAATGACCCTTTAAAAAGAACTCGTCTCCGCTTATCGTATACTTACCGCGCGAGGTAGTATCATCGATTTTATCCGCTTCCTGAACAAGAAGCATATTATCTCTGTGGGGTATAATCTTCTTAATTTCTTCCTGATTCATAATTCACCTTAACCAATCTTAAACAGCGGCTGGTCGTACTCTACAACATCGCCGTTTTCTACGAGAATTTCGGTAATCGTACCGCTTTCGTCGGCGGTAATCTCGTTCATTATCTTCATAGCCTCTATAATACATACAACGTCGCCCTTATTAACGGCAGAGCCTACGCTTACGAAAGGCGGTCTGTCGGGAGCCGAAGCCGCATAAAATACGCCTACCATCGGGCTTTTTATAGTCTTTCCGCTTACTGCGGGAGCGGCAGCCTGAGGAGCCGAAGCAGCCTGAGCTGGAGCGCCCTGAGCAGATAACGCTACGACGGGAGCGTCCGCCGAAGGTTTAGCTAAACGGATGGAATCCTCCTCGTCGCTGATTTCAATTTCAGCAAGAGAGCAATCTTCCAGAACCTTTATATATTCCTTCAAAGTTTCAATATCTATCATCGTTAATTCCTCCGTTATATCTTTTTAAACACAAGGCAGGTATCGTGTCCGCCGAAGCCTAAGTTAGTGCTTGCGGATACAGTCAAATCACGCTTTTTTGCCTTGCCGAGCGTGTAATCAAGGTCGCATTCTGGGTCAACCTCATCGGTTCCGATTGTGGGCGGTACCATACCGTCCTTAAGCGCCATAACCGAAACGATAGCCTCAATAGCGCCCGTAGCTCCGAGCATATGTCCCGTCATAGATTTAGTTGAGCTTATACTTATATCATACGCCTTTTCACCGAGGGCAGCTTTAACCGCCATAGTCTCGGTTTTATCGTTCATCGGAGTTGATGTTCCGTGAGCGTTTAAGTAGATAGTATCGTCATCGGTAACGCCCGCTTCCTTAAAACCGACTCTTATCGCCTCGGCGAGTCCTTCGCCGTTAGGCTCGGGAGCTGTTACGTGATGAGCATCGCAGGTATTTCCATAGCCTGAAAGCTCCGCGTAAATCTTAGCGCCTCTGGCTTTAGCGTGTTCATATTCCTCTAGTATAAGCACTCCCGCGCCTTCGCCCATTACGAAGCCGTTGCGCTTAACGTCAAAGGGTATCGAAGCCTTTTTAGGATCCTCGGTAGTAGAAAGCGCCTTCATATTAGAAAAGCCCGCGATAGTCAGCGGATGTACAACATACTCCGCGCCGCCCGCGATTACA
>CAJOHT010000107.1 GCA_905234305.1 uncultured Ruminococcus sp.
CTTTATTATTACAAAATATACATATTTATAAGTCAAGACTTTTCCGTATCAACGCGGATTTCTCCGCCGTTAATATGGAAAGTCATATCCCCCATATCATCCGTTCTGAATACATTACAGCCAAAACCGTAGAGTCTGTTCATAGTTTCAATGTTTGGGAGATTATAAGAATTGTATTTTGATACCGATACAACCGCGTATGAAGGATTAACGGCGTTTAGAAATTCTTCGCTGGTAGAGGTACGGCTTCCGTGGTGGGCAACCTTAAGAATATCGGCGGAAATATCCTTATTATTCTTAATAATATCCTCCTCGACCTTTGAGGAAATATCGCCCGAAAACAACAGCTTTGCTTTTCCGCAGCTTATTCTAAGCACCGCGGAGTCCTCGTTGCTTTCGCCGTATTCCTTACAGGGAGAAAGCACCTCGATATCCATATCATTCAGTTTTATACGATCGGTAATTTTAATCTTTTTAAGTTTTATGTTTTTATTCTCGGCGGCGTAAACCAATTCGTCATACGCTGTACTATCGGGCATATAAGCGCTTTCTGTTTTCGGCGCGGCAATGTTTTTTATATCGAAATTATTTATCAGTTTATTCATACCGCTTATATGGTCGGAGTCGTAATGCGAAAGCACAACTAAATCCAATGTCTTTATATTAAGGCGGTCAAGCGCCGCGCTGACTTCCCTCGCGCTTTTGCGAGTGCCGGCGTCAATCAGCATAGTAGAATTCTTTCCTTTTATCACCGCGCTGTCGCCCTGACCGACGTCAATAAATGTAACGGTATAATCGTCCGAAGGCTGAAAGAAAATAATCAGCGATAAAATCAAAACCGCAACCAGTACCGATAAATAACGGACTATTCTAAGTTTTTTCCTGTTTATACTCATCTGCGTTTACCCTTTTTAGGCTTTCGCGAATACTTTTTAAACCTATCCTTTTTCTTTACCGCCTCGGGATCGTAACCCGCGGGCGGTTTTATAAGACAGTTTTTTCCGTTGCCGACTAAATCAAGTCTACCCGCCGCCTTAAGCGCCTTAAATACTATATCCTTATTCTTCGGGATAAAATACTGCATTAACGCGCGCTGCATAGCTTTTTCGCCCGAGGTTTTCGGGACATAAACTTTTTCGAGAGTATACGGGTCAAGCTCGGTATAAAACATCGCGGTCGATATCGTCCCGGGAGTCGGATAAAAATCCTGAACCTGCTCGGGATGGATTTTCTCGCGCTTTAAGAACAGCGCTAAATCAACCGCGTCCTTTAAGGTGCATCCCGGGTGCGAACTCATAAGATACGGCACAATGTATTGTTCTTTTTTCACTCTGCCCGTAGCGGCGTAAAACTCGTCGGAAAACTTTTTATACGCCTCGATATGAGGCTTGCCCATTTTATCGAGAACCGCCTCGCTGCAATGCTCGGGAGCTACCCTGAGCTGACCGCTTACGTGGTATTTTACAAGCTCATTTAAAAACTCTTTATCGCCGTCAGCTAAGTAATAATCGTAACGGATACCGCTTCGTATAAAAACTTTTTTTATTCCGTTGATACTTCTGAGTTTTCGCAAAAGATGAATATAGTCCGTATGGTCGGCGTTAAGGTTTTTGCAAGGTCTTGGAGCTAAGCATTTTTTATTCTTACAAAGTCCGCATTTCTCCTGGATATCGCAGGAAGGTATTCTGAAATTTGCCGTAGGACCGCCTACGTCGCTGATATATCCCTTAAAACGCGGGTTATTTAGAAAGCTCTTCGCTTCATCAATTATATTTTCCTCGCTGCGAACCGTTACGGCTCTGCCTTGGTGGAATGCCAATGAACAAAAGTTGCACGCTCCGAAACAGCCTCGATTATGCGTAATCGAGAATTCTACTTCTTTTATACCGGGAACGCCTCCGAGAGGTTCATAGCTCGGGTGGTAATACCGCTCATACGGCAATGAATAAACGTGGTCAAGCTGTTCGGTATTCAAAGGATACATCGGCGGGTTTTGGATTAAAATACTTTTTCCGTGGCGCTGGATAACCTTTCTGCCGCGTACAGCGTCCGCTTCCTCAAGCTCCTTTCGGGCGGCTACGGCGTAATCGCGCTTGCTTTCTTTTACCCGCTCAAAGCTCGGCAAATCGACAACCGACTCGGGGACATAATCCTTAGTCGGTATTGAGTAACAGATACCGCGAATATCGTACAGCGCCTCTACAGGCATACCGTCGTTTAATCTTTTAGCGATTTCAATAGTCTGAAGCTCGCCCATTCCGTAAACAAGAATATCAGCCTTGCTGTCGAAAAGTATCGACGGCATAATCGTATCGCTCCAGTAATCGTAATGGGCAAAACGCCTTAAAGAAGCCTCAAGTCCGCCGATTATAACGGGAGTATCGGGATAAAGTTTTTTCAGAATATTGCAGTAAACAGTAACAGCCCTGTCAGGACGCTTGCCTGCCTTACCGCCTGCGGTATAGGCGTCGTCGCTTCGCCTGCGTTTAGCTACGGTATAATGGGCAACCATACTGTCGATATTGCCCGAGGAAACAAAAAATCCCAGCCTCGGCTTTCCGAAACGGGTAAAATCCCGCTCGTTTTTCCAGTCAGGCTGAGATAATACGGCAACCTTAAAACCCGCGTCCTCAACAACGCGGGTTATAATTGCCGCTCCGAACGACGGATGGTCAACATAAGCGTCGCCCGTAACATAGACGAAGTCGACCTCATTCCATCCGCGTTCCCTGCATTCTTCAATTGTCATCGGCAAAAATGACATTTTTATCTCCAATTATTGAATATGGCTGCGCTCAAGCCACTCGCCGTAGCTCATAATAACCTCTCTCGGTTTAGAGCCTTGGTGAGGTCCTATAACGCCTAACTGCTCCATATCGTCAATCATCCTGCCCGCGCGGGCGTAACCTACGTGCAATCTGCGCTGGAGCATAGAGGTTGAGGCTTGTCCAGCCTCGCATACGAACTTGATCGCTTCCTCCATTTTAGCGTCAACCTGAATATCGCCCGAATCGCCCGACGAATCTCCGTCCTGCTCCTCCTCGGCAATACGCTTGATTTTCTCCTCGATTTCCTCATTATACTGAGCCTGAGCGGATTTTTTAACGTACTGAGTCACCGAACCGATTTCATCATCGGTAGCAAAACATCCCTGTACTCGAATCGGGCTCGGAGCGCCGACAGGCATATAAAGCATATCGCCTCGTCCGATAAGTTTCTCGGCTCCGCCAGTATCAAGAATAATTCGCGAGTCCATATTCGAGCCTACCTTTAAGGCGATACGGCTAGGTACATTGGACTTGATCAGACCCGTAATAACGTTAGCTGTAGGACGCTGGGTAGCGATTACAAGGTGCATACCCGCGGCTCGAGCCAGCTGAGCGAGTCTTACGATACTGTCCTCAACCTCTCCCGGAGCCGTCATCATAAGGTCGGCAAGCTCGTCGATAGCGATAACTATTCTCGGGAGCTTTTCCTTACGCACATCCAGCCCGTTAACCTCAAGCACAGGCTGTATCATCTCCCCTTCCTCATTCTCATAAGGCGGGTTTTCTTTCATATATTCAATATTTGAATCGATCAATCTGTTGTAGGAGTCGATATCCTTACAGTCAAACTCGGCAAAGAGCTTGTACCTGTCCTGCATTTCGCTTACTGCCCACGCTAAAGTACCAGCCGCCTTCTTAACATCCGAAACTACGGGGACAAGAAGGTGAGGAACTCCCTTATACTTAGAGAACTCAACCATTTTCGGGTCGATAAGCACGAGCTTAACCTCTTCGGGCGAAGCCTTAAAAAGAATACTTATAAGAAGCGAGTTTACGCATACCGATTTACCCGAACCTGTAGTACCAGCGATAAGCAAATGCGGGAGCTTAGCGATATCGGTAGTAATAATCTTACCCGTAATATCCCTGCCGAGTACGCAGGTCAATTTGCTCTTACTCTCCTCAAACTCGTCGGAGTCGATAAGCTCGCGGATAGATACAACGCTTACCGCCTTATTAGGAACCTCTATTCCGACAGCCGCCTTACCAGGGATAGGAGCCTCGATACGAATACCCTTAGCCGCTAAATTAAGCGCGATATCGTCGGAAAGATTAGTGATTTTATTAATCTTAACTCCAGGGGCGGGATGAAGCTCGTATCGCGTTACGGATGGGCCTCGAGAAATATGGGTTATACTCGCCTCAACTCCGAAGCTCTTGAGCGTAGAAATAAGTTTCTCGGCATTCTGGCGCATTTCCTCGTCGCCCTTAACGTCTGAATTATCGGCGAGCTTTAAGAGCCCTA
>CAJOHT010000108.1 GCA_905234305.1 uncultured Ruminococcus sp.
GCTTTCCGCAAGCTCAATATCACTTAAGGCAGGCGTCTCGAAGAAACTTACCGTCAAAGACGGTACAGTTAAAGGATGGAAATCTTCCTCCCCGAAAACCGTAAAAGTAAAGAACGGAAAAGTCACCGCTCTCAAAAAGGGCAAAGCGACAATTACCGTATCGCTTACAAGCGGAGAGCCCCTTAAATGCACAGTTAACGTAACGACCTCTCCTAAGCTAGGCAAAAAAACCTTAACAATTAAAAAGAACGGCGTCAAAACCGTAAAAATAAAAGGTAAAGCAAAAGGCGTAAACAACAAATACAAGAACACAAAACACGCTAAAATAACGTCAAAAAAATCGTCCTCAACATTAAAGGTCAAAGGACTGAAGAAAGGAAAAACAACTCTTACGATTACCGTAAACGGCGTTAAACTGAAGCTGAAAGTAAAAGTTAAATAAATATCTGAGGGCGGCTCAAACGAGCCGCCCTATAATTTTAAATATGCTCAAGCTCAAACCAGAAGGTCGAACCCGAATTGACCTTGCTTTTAACGCCGTATTTAGCACCGTGAAGGTCAAGAATATTTTTAACGATAGAAAGGCCGAGACCAGTACCGATCACCCCGCGCTTATGGTCCTTATCGACTTTATAATATCTGTCCCAGATATACTCAAGCTTATCCTCGGGTATACCGTCGCCGTGGTCGGCAACTTCGATCCTCACGCGCTTATCGTTTACCTTCTGGGTAACTATAACCGTCTTATCATCTCCGCAGTGGTTTATAGCGTTATTGATAAAGTTATAAATAACCTGTCCCAGTTTAATTCGGTCGGCGTAAACGTAAACGTTTTTATCGTGCTTAAAGACGATATTATAACCTTCCTGCTCGCGCAGCTTAGTATATCTCATAAATATCTCGTTGATCTCGTCGGTAAGGCAGAACTGCTCTTTTTCGAGTTCGATTGCTCCCGACTGGAGCTTTGAGAGGTCCAGCATATCGTTTACAAGATTCGTAAGGCGGTTAGCCTCGTCGATAATAACCTGAACATTTTCAGGCGTATTTTCTCCCGGTAAATCACGCATAACCTCGCCGTAGCCCGTTATCATCGTAAGCGGAGTTCTTAGGTCGTGGGATATATTCGCGATAAGTTCCTGACGGAGATTATCCGCCTTTTGCAGCTCACGGCGCGTAAGATTAAGCGAATCGCTCAGTTCGTTTGCCTCAAGATAACCGCGGCTTTTAAATTCAACATTGTAATTACGGCGCGCAAGCTCCTTGATCGTTGTGTTTATCTCGACAAGCGGTCTCGAAAGCCGCTTAGAAACTATAAACGCCAGTACAATAGCAAACAGCGTGAAAATAATCGTTACAAAAAACAGCTGCACGCGAATCGTATTTATTACCGAGTCAACAGGATTTATCATCGCCGTTACAAGCACAAAACACTCCTCGTCATTATCGAGCTTAATAATTTCGGCATAAATAAGATTTTGAACTCGGCTGCGGCGTTCTTCTCTTTTGATTCCCGAGTGCGTTCCGTTAGATGAAGCCCCCGCCTCGTCAATGGTAGCCGAGGAGTTTTCCCGCGGCGAAAAACTTATTTTTTCTATTTCGACAGAAGAAGTGGTAATATATTTTCCTCCCGCTTCATTCGCCAGTCGGTAATAAGAATATACGTTATGCATATTTATGTCGCGGAGTCCCGAAGGATTATTAAACTCACTTCCGTATTCCTTGGTCATAATCTCGTCGGTAGAATTATATACATAAACGCTCATCTCAAGCTCACGGGATAAGCTGTTTATAACCGTAGCCGCGTTATTGCCGTTTTTTATTGTAGAGGTTATCTGAGAGGCGTAGGTTTTAACCTGAGCCTGTCTGATAAGAGTGTAGCAGGTCTCCAAAAAAGCAATCTGGAAAACCCATAGGAACACAAGCATCGCCGCCGAAAAAGCTATAAAATAAATACTCAGCTTATATCTAAGCGGCAGGCTTCTCCACTGCGAGATTTTTTTAATTTGTTTCAAAACGGTACCCTACCCCTCGAAGCGTGACGATGCACTTACTATACTCGCTGAGCGATTTTCTCAGGAGCTTGATATGGGTATCGAGCGTTCTCTCGTCGCCGAAGAAATCATACCCCCAAACCTCGGAAATCAACTTCTCCCTTGTAAGGGCAAGACCTTTATTCTTAACCATATAGAAGAACAGCTCGTATTCCTTCGGAGTCATCTCGACGCGCTTTCCGTCTATCGTAACAATACGCGCCGAAAAATCGACAGTAAGTCCTTTATAGGTAAATACGTCCTTCTCGGCATTGTTTTCAGCGGACGAAGTGCGTTTAATTACGGCGTTAACCCTCATCATAAGCTCCTTAGGAGAGAAAGGCTTAACAACATAATCGTCGCTTCCAAGCTCAAAGCCGTGGATTTTATCATACTCCTCGCCTCTCGCCGAAAGCATAATAACGGGTGTGTTAGAGAATTTTCTTATTTCTCTGCACGCTGAAAATCCGTCAAGCTCAGGCATCATTACGTCCATAATAATAAGGTCGTAGGTATTTTTTCGGCATATTTCAATAGCCTGCATACCGTCTACCGCTTCCTCAACGGTATGTCCTTCGAATTCCGCGTATTTCCTGATCAGCTCGCGGATTCTGAATTCATCGTCTACTACCAGCAGCTTACTCATTTTTTCCCTCTCCTTTTATAGCAATTTATTTAAAATATCCTTGTATTTTAGATTTTACTTTACAATTGTGAACACTGTATGTTGAATTTAAAAACAACCTATGATAAATATAACATATTAAACGCAATTTTTAAAGAAGTAATTGATTAAAAACGCGAATTGATATATAATAGCTTTGATATTTTTTAAGGAGAAGATTATGGAAACGAGAATTATAAAATCCGACGAGATAATTCAAGCGGTAAAAAAGCTGTTTACCGACTGCAATTATTTTATCGGGGACGATATAATGAACGCCCTAAAAAAAGGGCTTGAAACCGAGGACAGCGAAACCGCGAAGAATGTACTTTCACGTATTATTGAGAATGACGAAATAGCCGCCGCGGAAGAAATCCCGATGTGTCAGGATACGGGAATGGCAGTGCTGTTCGTAGAATACGGCGACAAAATAAGTATAGACGGCGATTTTGAAGAAGCGGTACAGGAAGGCGTCCGCCGCGCTTATATAGACGGATATCTCAGAAAAAGCGTAGTAAGCGACCCTGTTTTCGACAGGCTTAATACAAAAGATAACACCCCCGCAATTATCCACACAAAAATAGTTTCAGGCGATAAAATCAAAATCACCGCGGGAGGCAAAGGCTTCGGAAGCGAGAATATGTCGGCAGTAAAAATGCTCGCTCCTTCTTACGGAGTCGAAGGCGTCAAGAGTTTTATTCTCGATACCGTAAGAGCGGCTGGACCTAATCCCTGTCCGCCGATTGTCGTCGGCGTCGGAATAGGCGGTACCTTTGAGCGCGCCGCCCAACTCGCCAAAAAAGCGACATTCAGGAACATCGATACCGAAAATCCCGACAGCCGTTATGCCGCTTTAGAGCGGGAGCTTCTTGAAGAAATAAATAAAATGGGATTTGGCCCCGCGGGACTCGGCGGAAAAACCTCTGCTCTCGGCGTAAATATCGAAACCTCGCCAACCCATATCGCGGGTATGCCTGTAGCAGTCAACATCTGTTGTCACGCCGCCAGACATAAAAGTACAGTGATTTAGGGTAACAGGAGGATTTATGAAAAGAATAACACTTCCGCTAACGGACGAACAGATACTAACCCTAAAAGCAGGCGACAGCGTTCTGCTTTCAGGCACAATGATAACGGGCAGGGACGCCGCTCACAAACGTCTTTTTGAACTCGCCGAACAAGGTAAAGAGCTTCCCGTAAATATAAAAGGCGAAACTATATATTACGTAGGCCCCGCTCCCGCTAAACCAGGTTACGCGGTAGGTCCCGCGGGTCCGACCTCAAGCTACCGAATGGACAAATTTACCCCTCGGCTTCTCGATTCAGGGCTTAAGGGAATGATAGGCAAAGGCAAACGCTCAAAAGAGGTTATAGAGGCAATAGTCCGAAACCGCGCGGTTTATTTCGCGGCTATCGGCGGAGCGGCGGCACTTATCGCGAAAAGCATAAAAAAGACCGAGCCCGTATGTTATGATGACTTAGGCACGGAATCGGTCAGAAGATATTATGTAGAAGATTTCCCCTGCGTAGTCGCGATCGACTGCGAAGGAAATGATATTTATAATGTATAAAA
>CAJOHT010000109.1 GCA_905234305.1 uncultured Ruminococcus sp.
ATTATCTAAAAACTCGTTATCACTTTCCCCAAAAGTTACAACTCGTAATGTTTCGTCAATTTTTAAAAGCTCTTCAAATAATTCTTTATTAGAATTATTATATATGCATTCAGCCGCGCCGAGTACATAACTACGGTTATCGTTTAGTACCGCACCCGACCATTTCTTTTCAGAAGAAAAATGGACAATACGCTTAGCCGACATTGTGTCGCAATCAAGATAATTGTCAATAGCAGTCATTGTGGCGTTTTTATCGGTTGACGACTCAGAAAGTGATTTTAAGGCTCTGTTAACTCGCTCCTTATCTTCATCGAAATATTTTATCTCAACAACCTCGAGTTCCCCAGTAGTAATAGTTCCTGTTTTATCGAGGCACAAAACATCGACTCTGGCTAGGGTTTCAATACAAAAAAGCTGTTGGACAAGTACATTTTTGCGCGATAATCTTATAACCGATACAGCTAAAACCGTACTTGTTAAAAGTATAAGCCCCTCAGGAATCATACCGATTAGCGCCGCGACCGTGCTGACTACCGTATCCTTAAAACCCGTATGATTAAAGAAATACTGATTAATGAATAAAGCCGTGCCCATCGGGAAAATCGCTATAGAACAAAAGCGTATAATCCTGTTTAAGGTATACATAATTTCAGAATTGATTTTTTTATGATATGTAGCCTCCTGCTGGAGTTTTGACGCATAACTCTCGTTACCGACTTTCTCAACCCTTGCGTATACCATTCCCGAGGATACAAAACTGCCTGAGAGTAATTTATCTCCAACGTTTTTTTCGATACTATCGCTCTCACCCGTAAGAAGGCTTTCGTTTACATAACATAAACCTTCAGCAACTTCACAGTCGCAGGGAATCTGAGCGCCTGATTTCAATACAATAATATCGTCTTTTACGATATCGTTAACGGAAATATTTACAATACGCCCGTTTCTGACCGCGTCAATATTGCTCGAAACTACTATAGAAAGCCTGTCTACTGCCTTTTTTGAACGAATTTCCTGAACGATACCTATTATTGTATTACATACCACAACTCCCATAAAAAGCATATTTTTATAAGAGCCTACAAGTAAAAGCAACACCATCAAAAACAAATTTAAGAAATTGAAAAGCGTTAGTGTGTTCTCTATTACAATTCTTTTTATTGTTTTTGATTTTGAATCGGCGTTTTTATTAACCTCGCCGTTTTCTATTCTCTTTTTTATCTCGTTATCGGAAAGCGATAATTTTATAATCTTTTCACTAATCATTTGAACCTCTTGAAAAATCAGGAAAATCAGATATAAAAATCGAAAACATAAAAGTATTCATAACAAATAATAATCTTTATAATTGCATTACCATCATATTATACACCATAAATTCAAAAAATAACAGAGTAAAATGAAAGGAGGTGAAAAAATGTTAAAAAAAGTTAAAATAAGAATTATCCCAACAATTCTTGTAATTATTTTTTCCTTATCAATTAATATAATACCAGTCGAAGCTAAAACAAAAACGGTAATTCTTGGCGGAGAATCATTCGGATTAAAGCTATATTGTAAGGGTGTTATGGTAACAAAAATTGAAGGTTTTATATCAAATAATAAAAAAGTCTGTCCCGCGCTTGATTCGGGAATAAGAATTAACGATATAATCTTAAGCGTTAATAACAAAACCGTTAAAAGTAATGAACAGCTTGAAAAAGTTGTAAAATGCTCAAACGGAAAAGAATTAAACGTAAAAATCGAAAGAGAGAATAATACTATTTATAAAAAAGTTGTCCCGAAACTAAACGATAAAAAAGAATATCATCTCGGTATATGGGTAAAAGACAGCTGCGCTGGAATCGGTACTATCAGCTTTTACGATACCGATAACAAAACCTACGCAGCGCTCGGACACGGAATATGCGATACAGATACCGATAAACTTATTCCCAACGGCAAAGGAGAAGTCTTAAAAGCGTCAATAACAAGTATAACAAAATCCCAAAACAATAATATAGGCACCTTAAACGGGTATTTTACCGATTATTCGATAGGCACTATTCAAAAGAATACTCCGATAGGAATATTCGGAAATCTTAATGCGGAAATAAAAAGAGGCGCAAAAATCATTACAGCGGAACATTCGGAGATTAAAATCGGTAAAGCGTATATCTTAACTACTTTAAACGGTACCAAGCCTAAAAAGTATAATATAGAAATACTATCGATTTGTAATACCGACAAAAATTCAAACAGAAATTTTACAGTTAAAATAACCGATAAACAATTAATCTCAAAAACAGGAGGTATCGTCCAAGGTATGAGCGGAAGTCCGATTATCCAAAACGGAAAACTCGTAGGAGCATTAACGCATGTTTTTCTTGATGACTGTCAAAAAGGGTACGGAATATTCGCTGAAAATATGATATAAAAACAAGCCCGCCTGTTTGGCGGGTTACATATTTTGTCGATATATTGTGTCGATAAAACTTGCAATACACTATATATTGATACATCTTTTAGAAAACGGTAAAGTGAAAATAAAAAAATAAAATATTTTTTAAAAAAGTTTTTGGAAACTATTGCCAATTTTGACAATATATGGTAGGATTAATTCGTAAAACAAATCTTACGGAGGTAATTTAAATGAACGATGAACTTAAAATACTAATTACAGAAGATAAAAACTCTTTTTCTGAGGAAGATTTTGCGGTTTTTGAAGAGTATAACATCTCCCCTGTTTTTTGTGCTAAAGACGGCGAGGAACTTCTGCTGAAAATCATTGATGAAAAACCTGACGCTGTATTTATGGATCTTTTTATGACGAGGATCGACGCGCTCGGAGTTATGAGAGAGGTTAAGAAAAAGGAATTAGAAGTTCCTCTTATGATTGTGGCTTCCTCATTCCCCAGCGAAGCAATCGAAAGAGAAGTTATGAATTCAGGCGCGAATTACTACGCGTTGAAGCCTTATAAGCTTAACGCGATTTGCGAGGATATTATTACGCTACTTAACAGCAATAACGGTAAAAGAAACTATAATAATTTTTACGATTCTTTTGGTATCGAGCTTAAGGTAACGGAAATTCTGCACGAAATAGGCGTACCTGCTCATATAAAAGGATATAACTACCTTAGAGATTCAATTATTATGGCGATAGAAAAGCCCGATATAATTAACGCAGTCACAAAACAGCTTTATCCAGGGGTTGCGAAGCAATACGAAACAACTTCCTCAAGAGTAGAAAGAGCTATCCGCCATGCTATTGAGGTCGCATGGGACAGAGGTGATGTTGAAATACTCAATTCATATTTCGGCTATACAATTCATAACGGACGCGGTAAGCCTACTAACAGCGAGTTTATCGCGATGATAGCGGATAAATTAAGACTTCAAATAAAAAACGCTAGCTAATCTCCTCAAAAAGACTTGTCTGTTAATTCAGGCAGGTCTTTTTATTGACTTGAAAATAATGATATGATATTATTATTTCATACTGATTTTGTAGGTGTTTATAATGAAAAAGGAAAAATTCACGATAACGGGTATGAGCTGTTCAGCGTGTTCAGACGCTGTTCATAAGGCCGTATGTAAACTTGACGGCGTAAATTCAGCCGAAGTCAATCTGCTTACAAATTCTATGGAAGCTGAATATGATGATAATAAAATAAATAATAAAGATATAATAAACGCAGTAAAAAAAGCAGGCTACGGCGCAGCGATTTATTCGTACAACGAAGAGCAGTATAGTACCGAAAGTATGTCAGTAAAAAAGCGATTGATACTATCGATAATTTTCTTGATCCCGCTTATGTTTACGGCTATGAGCCATATGATAGGAATTCATATAAGTGCGCTGGAGAATATACTGATTACGGGAATTATTGAAATTATTTTTCTGGTACCTATTCTTATATTTAACAGGAAATTCTTTATAAGTGGTTATAAATCCCTCTTTAAACTTCATCCTAATATGGATTCGTTAATAGCACTCGGAGCGAGTTTTTCAATCGCATACAGCTTATATGTACTGATTATATCCGCTTTAAACAATTATAATATAACTCAGGCTTCAAACGCGGGACTTCATTATTACTTTGAGTCCGCTGGAATGATTCTGACATTTATTACTATTGGAAAATACCTGGAAAGCAAGAGTAAAAGCAAAACCTCGTCAGCTATCAGCAAACTTATAAAGCTGACCCCTAAAACGGCGATTATAGAAAGAAACGGCGAAGAAATCGAAATCGATACGAATGACGTTA
>CAJOHT010000110.1 GCA_905234305.1 uncultured Ruminococcus sp.
AAGCTGAAAAAAGAAATCGGAACATATATTACGATCGACTTGCCCGCTATGACGGATAATTTTCTGAGCAGCGACGATAGAATAAAAACTATTTCCGAGGAAATAAGGAGATTGCTGCCCGTTAACGGACTGGTGCTGGTATGCGGACTGGGCAACACTGAAATTACTCCCGACGCTCTGGGACCGAAAACAGCTTCGCGAATTCTCGCGACACGTCATATAAAGGGCGAAATCGCCCGAAGCACAGGGCTCGACACCCTGCGTCCCGTAGCGGTTTTAAGCCCTGGCGTAACTGGTCAGACGGGAATCGAGACGATTGAGTATATAGAGGGGATTATTAAAAAGGTTCGACCGACAGCACTTGTTGTAATAGACGCTCTCGCGTCTCGAAGATTGTCTAGACTCGGCTGTACCCTCCAGATAAGCGATACTGGAATATCCCCGGGAGCGGGCGTCCAGAACCACAGGCGTAAAATAACCCGCGATTCGTTAGGAATACCTGTAATAGCTTTAGGAGTCCCGACTGTTGTCGACGCGGTAACGCTTGTATCGGACTTGCTGGATATAGAGGACGAGAAAACCTCGCGGGATTTATCCGAGGCGCTCAGTCCCGATAACAGGAAGATGGTAGTTACTCCTAAGGAAATCGATTTGCTTATAGACAGAGCAAGCAGGCTTGTATCGTTATCGCTTAATTTAGCCTTGCATAATGACGTCGATATAAACCTCATTGAGGCTTTGCTGTAATAGAAGAGCTTGTTTTAGCATAAGTATAAATAAGATGTTATAAAGCAGGTGGTAGTTTGAAAAAACGGGGATTAATAAAAAACAGTCTGTACTTTTTGGCGGCGGCAGCCCTGAGTTTTACGGCGTTTATGTCGATTAACGAACGTGTGAGTTCTTTAAAAGGGAAGGAAGGTATTCCGCTATTAGCGGCAACGCTTACGATAGGTAAGGGGAATTATGATTTTACTCCCGTAAAAAAGCCTGCTGATAAAAAAACGAAAAAGGCTGAGCGGACTTCTTCAATTCAGAAAAAGATAAAAAAGCCAGTAACTTCCTCAAATTTTCCTGAAAACTATTACAATACTTTTTCAACACATAACTCAAAGAAAAAATACCCGATTTATACCAAGCATTATACTGTCGGCGGTAAAAAATACGATAATTTTTACGTTAAAAATAATACCGATTATAACCTGAATATCGGCGAAACTATAAAAAAGAATTTGGGATTTAAGCTGAGCGGTAAAAACGAGGTTCAGGTACTTATATATCATACCCATACCAGCGAGAGCTTTATTGATTGTGATGTCGGGTATTATTATTCGGATTATTATCCGCGAACTTCGGATGAAAGGTATAATGTTATCGCTGTGGGGGATGAGCTTGAAAAAGAGCTAAAAAAAGCGGGGATAGGAGTCATACACGATAAAACCCCTCACGACGATACCTATACAGGAAGTTATTTAAGAAGCCGCGCCACAATTGAAAAATACTTAAAAAAATATCCTAAAATCAAGGTAACGCTCGATATCCACCGCGACTCCATAGGTTCGGATACATATAAAATAAAGCCTACTTTTACGTATAAAGGTAAAAAAGGCGCCCAGATAATGATACTTTCGGGATATGACCCGAACGGTTATTTTAATTTTCCAAATTGGAATTATAATCTCAGATTCGCATTAAAACTTCAAAAGGAGTGTGAAACAAAATACAGCGGAATGACGCGTCCGCTTGACTTCGGAAATTTCGCGTATAATATGAATATTAATACAGGTTCATTGCTTATTGAGGTCGGTTCGGACGGAAATACGCTCGATGAAGCTAAGTATTCCGGAAAATTATTAGGTAAAGCACTCGTCCAAGTATTGCAAAATTCTCTTTAATTTGATATAATGCTATCTGTATTATAATGTCCGGGCTGAAAAATTGCCCTAATTTGGAGTTTTTTCTATGAAGTTTAAAAATATATCAGGAAGGATAGCGGCTTTTGCGGTAATTATTCTCATAGTTCTAACCTCAGCTTTCGCGGCTTTCGCGGTAGGAGAGGACGACGAGGATATCGGCGAGCAAGTTGCTACAGACGCTGTTGTCACTGAAGCTCCGCCTCCTGAAACTGAGGCTCCTGTTGAAACAGAGGCTCCGCCTGAGACCGAGGCTCCTCCTGAAACTGAAGCGCCTGTCGAAACGGAAAAGCAGATAGAAAATGTCGAAACTGCTGAGCCCGAGGAGACGCAGGCGCCTGAGCAGGAAGAATTGAAATACGAGGATATCGACCTTCCCGACGCTGTCACCGAGGAGGACCCGACGGCGGTTGTCGTTAAACCGACGGAAAATAAGGATTTAACCTACGGTTACGCTAGCTGGGCGTGCGTAATTGTCGGGGTTCTGACAATTATTATTGTAATAATAAGCAATAAATCCAACTATACTGGCGGCGCGGGCAAGCACCGCTACGGAGAAGGTAATAAAATAACGGGAGCTAAACAACGTCTTTTAAGCGACGATTATTATACAAACCGCAAGTACAATTCATATAACGACAGGGATATAAGACGTTAATGAAGATTGGAAATGTTGAGATAAACTCAAAACTCGCTTTAGCTCCTCTCGCGGGAATTACCGATATGGCGTTCCGCAAGATTTGCCGCGATTTCGGCGCGGGTTACTGCGAAACCGAGATGGTTTCCGCCAAGGCGCTGAGCTTTAACGATAAAAAAAGCCTTGAGCTTATGGAGCTGAGTTCTGACGAGCATCCCTGCGCTATACAGATTTTCGGCAACGAGCCTGATATTATGGGCAGCGCCGCGAAAATCGCCGAAAAAAAGGGAGCTGATATTGTGGATATAAATATGGGTTGTCCCGCTCCCAAAATCGTTAATAACGGCAGCGGTTCGGCGCTTATGAAAAATCCGAAGCTCTGCGGTGAGATCGTTAAGGCGGTTAAAGACGCGGTCGATATTCCTGTTACCGTGAAAATCCGTAAAGGATTTGATGATGACAGTATTACCGCGGTTGAGGTTGCCCGTATATGCGAGCAAAACGGAGCAGACGCTGTGATAGTACACGGCAGAACACGTCAGCAGTATTATTCGGGACAATGCGATCTTGATATTATAAAAGCGGTTAAACAGAACGTCAGCGTACCTGTAATAGGCAACGGCGACGTTAAGGATGTTAAAAGCGCCGAAAAAATGCTTGATTTTACAGGCTGTGACGGGCTTATGGTCGCGAGAGCGGCGCTTGGAATGCCTTGGATTTTCAGAATTCTCAAGGAATATTTCGATAAAGGAATTATAATTGAGCCGCCGTCCCCGAGGGACAAGCTCAGGATTATGACGGAGCATATTGAGCTTGTATGCAAATACAAGGGCGAATATATGGGAATGCTCCAGTCGAGAAAGCAGATAGCATTGTATTTAAAGGGCTTTAAAGGAGCCGCGGGCTTCAGAAATGAAGCTGGGCGCGTATCTACCCTTGAAGATATGTATTCATTAGTTGACAGAGTTAGTAAAAATATATAGGAAATGTAATTTTTAAGGAGAGATCAAAATGAAGGAAATGGAAAACATCGAGCTTTTAAAAAGCTATGATCCCGAAATCGGAAACGCTATGGACGCGGAGCTTGAGAGACAGAGGAGAAATCTTGAACTTATCGCGAGTGAGAACCTTGTAAGCAAGCCTGTTATGGCGGCGATGGGAAGCGTTCTTACGAACAAATACGCCGAGGGCTTACCTGGAAAGCGTTATTACGGCGGATGCCAGTGCGTTGATGTTGTCGAGGATATCGCGAGAGACAGAGCCTGTAAGCTCTTCGGAGCTGAGGCCTGTAACGTTCAGCCTCATTCGGGCGCTCAGGCTAATACCGCGGTTTATTTCGCTATGCTTAATCCTGGCGATACCGTTATGGGAATGAATCTTAACGAAGGCGGCCACCTTACTCACGGTTCTCCCGTAAATATTTCGGGAAAATATTTTAATTTCGTACCTTACGGAGTTGACCCCGAAACCCATTACATAGATTATGATAACGTTCTTAAAATTGCCGAGGAATGTAAGCCTAAGCTCATTGTAGCGGGTGCCAGCGCGTATCCGAGAGAAATAGATTTCCCGAAGCTGCGCGAGATTGCCGATAAGGTAGGAGCATATCTTATGG
>CAJOHT010000111.1 GCA_905234305.1 uncultured Ruminococcus sp.
GCTGAAGATAACGGAATTATAACCCTGTCCGTCAAAATACTCAGCGTCAAAGCTCTGGTTTATAAGCTCAGCCTCGTCAAGCATATTATAAAGCTCAAACGACGGCGAGGTTAATACCGTCATTATGATATCGATCTCGGCATTTTCCTTTTGAGAAGTCTTATGACATTTTTCCTTATAGCCGAAGTTGAACAGAGGCACCGAAACGGGGAATTTCTGCTCTACATAATGAGAGCTTACCTCGTAAGGCTCATCCTCAAAATAATTATCGATAGTATGCTTTTCGCAGGACGATAACTTTTTATCGGCAATTTTAAGAACGTCGTCCACCGATAAATCTCCGCTCACGCAAAGCACCATATTATTAAGATTATAATAGGTATAATAACAGTCGTAAAGAAGCTCGGGAGTGATTTCGGCGATAGACTCGACCGTACCCGCAATATCAAGCTGAACGGGATGGTTCTTATACATATTTTTAAGCAGGTTGAACATTACGACCCATTCGGCGGAATCGTCATACATACGAATCTCCTGACCGATTATTCCCTGTTCCTTAGCGACGGTCTCCTCGGTAAAATAAGGACGCTGTACAAAGTCGAGCAGTATATCGAAGCTTTCGTCAAAATTCTCGGTACAGCTGAAAAGATAACAGGTTTTATTAAAAGAGGTATAGGCGTTAGCATTAGCGCCCGTTTTAGCGTATTTAGCGAAAGCGTCGCCGTCCTCGCACTCAAACATCTTATGTTCAAGATAATGCGCTATACCGTCGGGAACTTTTTTAACCTCGCCGCCGTCAAGCGAAAAAGCATTGTTAACACTACCGAAATGAGTTCCGAAGATAGCGTATTTTGAATTATAATCACGCTTAGGATAAAGATAGATTATAAGTCCCGAATCGTGTTTTATTTTATAATACATATCGCCTGTACGGGCTGATTTTATCTCATTGATTGTACTCATTTAAACACCCGCTTTCAGTACGTAAATTGTATCAAGCATTAATTTATCGGCGGCTTTAACTATATCTTCTTTAGTAACAGCCTCGATTTTGCGGCAAGCCTCCTCGGGAGTATCCACGGAAGCGTCCATAATCTGAGAGCTGTACCAGGTAGCAAGCCCCGTCACCGTATCCGTAACGCCTAAGGTACTGTTTATTACGGCTAGCTTAGCGGAATTGATTTCAAAATCGGAGATTTTACCGTTTTTCATATCCTCTATCTCGGCGAGGATAGCCTTTTTAGCGGCTTCGATATTAGCCGTTTCAACGCCCGACTCTACCACCATAATTCCCTTTAACCTGAAATATCGGCTCATACAATAATAACAGAGGCTTTTTTTCTCGCGGACATTGTTAAAGAGCTTTGAGGAAGCCGTACCGCCGAGGATAACCGACATAAGCCTTGTCGCAACCGTCTCGGATTCAGGCTCGGCGCAAGCTGTTCTGAAGCCTATTTCCAGCTTAGACTGAGCGACGTCCATCTCCTCGACAACATTCTTTTCCTCAAATACAGAATACACAACGTCCGTAGACAAATCCACGGGATTGCGATTTATTTCTTTAAAAGAATTTTTTATAACTGCGGCGGCATTATCTGGATTACTCTCCCCAACGAATGTGAACTCAAAATGCGCCGTATTGAGCATATTTTCCCACGCTTTATAGAGCCTTTCGGGGGTAACTTCGTCGAGCCATTCCTTAGTACCGCACCATTTAAGTCCGTAAACCTCGTCCGCGCACATAATCTCGGTAAGGCGCTGGGAAGCGTATACGCGTTTATCGTTAAAATCCGAATCGATCATATCGAAAATCTGGCGTTTTTCCTGAAGCATATCACTCTCGCAGAATTTGCCGTTTTCAACCTTCGGATTAAAAATAACCTCGCAAAGAAGTTTAGAAAGCTCCTCGGAAATCTTCTCGCCGCCGATAGCGTATCTGTCGCAAAGACCGCCGATATCTATCTTAAGGCACTGCATATCCCCCATTTTCGATACCGAACCGTTAACCTCGGCGCCGTAAAGTGAGCCCAGCTTACGCGACATAGTAAGCATATCGGGATATTTTTTACAGCATCTTACAAGAACATAGCACAGAAGCGCGTTAGCCGAAACATTCTCCTCATCCAGCGGAAGAAAGATATTCGCGGTAAGTTTCATAGTCTTAAAGCGGTTATCGCTTATGCTGTTGAAAACAACGCCGTCGGCAAGCTCAAGCTGTTTTACAGGATTCATTAAATCAACTCCTAATTAACATACATAGAATAGTATAACACAAACAAATTAATTATAAAAGAGTTTATTTACAAATTATAAAAACTTTGTTAAAATAGTGACGAGGTGAGAAAAATGGATTTACCTAACGACAGAATGATGCTTTTATCAGTAGTAAACACTAAACTCAGGGATTATTACGGCAGTCTTGACGAACTTTGCGGGGATTTAAACGCGGATAAAAAAGATATTACAGATAAACTTAAAGAGATTGACTACGAATACAGCGAAGAACTTAACAAATTTATATAAGGTTAAAAAATCTTTAAAAAAATGTTGACAATCGGATAATTGAGTGATATAATCTAAAAGCTGTTAAAAAACAAATACGCGAGCGTGCTGGAATAGGCAGACAGGCACGTTTGAGGGGCGTGTGTCTTTGACGTACGGGTTCAAGTCCCGTCGCTCGCACCAAAAAATAAGGAGTACCATCGGTACTCCTTATTTTTTGGTTATCGAGCTGGGACTTGAACAGCCCGTTAAGAAAATGCTCCGGTGGAGCATTTTTAGGGCGCCGCGCAGATGAAACTTTTCCGCTTTACGTGAACCCCACAAGCGAGGACTAAGTTTTCTAAAGAGGAATATACGTCGCTCGCACCAATATCAACAATAATATATAATCTATACATTCACTCAGCACAGAATATAGTCGTTCGCCTCGTCCTAAGAGCGGACTCGCCGCACTCCTTATTCTGCGCAGCGCTTTTGCTCCCTTTTTCCGCCGCAGGCGGTGGTCGCAACGCTACATCGCTCGCACCATTAGATTAATTGCGCGAGCAGGACTTGAACAGCCCGTTAAGAAAATGCTGAAAAGCATTGACATTTTATTACAACAGTGGTATGATTTGTATAACAAATCATACTTATGGAGTGGATATAATGAAGACACAAAAAGGAAAATACGCTTGGACAGCTACCGTAGGAGAAAAAGGACAAATTGTAATTCCAAAACAAGCACGCGAAATTTTCAATATAAAACCAGGGGATGTGCTGATACTTTTAGGTGACGAAGAACACGGTATCGCTATACCGCCTAAGGAAGCATTCACGGAACTATTCAGTAAAATTTTTTGAAAGGAATAATGACTGATATGAAAAAAATTGCGTTATTCAGTATTCCCGCCCACGGACATACTAACCCTATGCTACCTGTTTCTAAAGAACTGGTAAGCAGAGGCAATATAGTCCGTTTTTACTCGTTCAATGAATTCGAGGATAAAATCAAAGCAACGGGAGCGGAGTTTGTATCTTGTGACTTTAAACTGCCGAAATTAACAGATCATGAGATAGCTGCTTTAAAAAACATTAACACCACGGAAATGGCGGTTCAGGATATCCGTATGACTCTCGCTATGAATGATTTTTTCGAGCAGGAATTCAAATCATTTAAGCCTGATGTTGTTTATACCGACTCAGTATGCTTCTGGGGCAAGCTGAACGCGTGGAAATTTAAAGTTCCTATGGTCGTATCCACCAGTACATTTGCGTTTAACAGGCTGTCGTCAACATATATGAAGCAAAGCAGAAAAGAGCTTGCCGATATGATATTCGGGCTTCCTAAGATTTCCAGGGAACTTAAGACGCTTCGCTCCTACGGGTACGCAAATAAAAGCGGACTAGAGCTTGTTCAAAACGATAACAAAACGGATACGATTGTATATACATCAAGAAAATTCCAGCCTTACGCAGAAAGCTTTTCGGATCATTACGCTTTTGTCGGTCCTTCGGTATTTTCAAACGCCATACCCAATAAGGATAAACAACGTCCGCTTCTTTACATATCTTTGGGTACTGTTATTAATGATAGACCCGATTTTTATAATAACTGCATTGAAGCGTTCAAGGATATGGATATCGATGTTATAATTTCCTGCGG
>CAJOHT010000112.1 GCA_905234305.1 uncultured Ruminococcus sp.
AAAATCGGGCTTGACCATACCGCTGTTTTAGGAGATACGCTCGAGGAGATCGCGCGCCAGAAATGCGGTATTATTAAGTCAGGTTCGCCCGCGGTTATCGCCGCTCAGCGCGCGGAGGCAATGAGCGAAATCGAAAAGGACTGCCGTGAGAAGAACGTCAGATATGTTAAGAGCGGCGAGGTTTTGGCGGAGGCTGTTAAGTATACTATTAAGGAAACGGAGATTTTATATAACGGGCTTAAACTCAGCCTGCCGTTTATCGGGGAGCATCAGCTTGATAACGCTAAAGCGGCGCTCGCGGCGCTCGGAATTCTTAAAGGGTATTTTAGTATTACCGACGAAAATATTATAAACGGTTTTAAAAACGCTAAAAATCCCGCGAGGCTGGAGCTTATGAGCGAAAATCCGCTTATCCTGCTCGACGGCGCTCATAATCCCGATGGGATAAAGGCGCTAAAGAACGCTGTTGAAAAGTATAATCCAAAGAAATCCGCAAGCCTGATACTCGGAATGCTTGCGGATAAGGACAGCGAAACGTCGATAAAAATACTCGAGGGAGCGTTCGATACGGTCTATACCGTGCCTGTAGATAATCCGCGTTCTTTAAGCTCGGAAAAGCTCGCGGAAAGATGTATACCTCATTTTAAAGAGGTAAAGGTTTACGGCGATGTAAAATCGGCGCTTGAAGCCGCGCGGAGTGAGGCTGAGGAAAACGACAGCCTTCTCGTGATAGCGGGCTCGCTCTATTTAGCGGGTGAGATAAGACCGCTGATAAAAAATTGAATAGCTGACTGTTAACGACAGATTTTTTATCCTGTATCAATTATTATTGGTACAGGATTTTTTAATTTAGAATTAAGAGGTAAGAATTAAGAATAGGTAATAGGTAAAAGGTAATAGGTAATAAGTAATTAGTCTACAGCAGAACCTTTCCCAAGTATCCAAAACTTGACAGAGGAACTAAGGTTAGGGGGATATGAGTTTGCGAGAGGGACTGCAAGTGGTGACGAGGAGATATAAAAAAGGAGAATTAAAATGATAGAAACAGAATACAAAAATGATGTGCTGACGGTATATCTTAACGGCGAGCTTGACCATAACCGCTCCGCCGAGATCCGAACCGCGGTTGACGGCAGGATAAACTCCCTGCGTCCTAAAAGGCTGGAGCTTGATTTTTCAAAGGTTAGCTTTATGGACAGCTCGGGGATAGGGCTGATTATGGGACGATACCGTGCCGTAGGGCTCGTCGGCGGACAGCTTAAAATAAAAAATATACCCGAAGATATCTCGAGAATAATCGAGCTTTCGGGCGTTACTACGCTGGGGGTGTTATGATGAATATTTTGAATGAAATGCGCCTCAGCTTTCCAGCTAAGAGCGTTAACGAGGGCTTCGCGAGGTCGGCGGTATCGGCTTTCGTGATGGAGCTTGACCCGACTATTTCGGAGCTTGCCGATATTAAAACCGCGGTCAGCGAGGCTGTGACAAACTGCATTGTCCACGGCTACAGGCGTGAGAGCGGTACCGTCTACATAGACGCTAAAATTACCGAGGATATGAATGTGATAATAAAAATCCGCGATAAGGGTATCGGGATTCCCGACGTAAAACAGGCGATGAAGCCGCTTTTTACTACCGCCGAAAATGAGGAGCGAGCGGGACTCGGGTTTGCTGTTATGCAGAGTTTTATGGACAGCGTAAGAGTGCGCTCAGCTCCCGATAAAGGAACGACGGTGACGTTATCGAAGCGGATCATAAAAATAAAATGAACAACAGGGATAAAACCGTAAAGGATAATCTGGCGCTTGTACACGCGCTATGCTCGCGCTTTAAAAACCGCGGTATTGAGTACGAGGAGTTGTATTCGGCGGGCTGTATGGGACTCGTCAAGGCGGTGAACAGATTCAATCCCGAGCTGGGATTAAAGCTCTCTACCTACGCGGTACCCGTTATTCTCGGCGAAATAAAAAGGCTTTTCCGCGACGGCGGTACGGTTAAGGTAAGCCGAAGTTTAAAGGAGCTTTCGATGAGGATAAACAGGGAGAGCAAGAGCTTTTGCGATAAATATTCCCGAAGCCCTACGGTAAACGAGCTTTCAAAGCTGCTGGGCGAAAGCGAGGAAAAAATCGCCGACGCTATAAACTGCGCGCGTTATCCTCTGTCGCTTACGAACGGTTTTGACGACGGGGATAATTCCGAGCTTCAGCTTCCGTCGGAGGATACTACGGACAAGCTGACGGAGAAGCTCGCGCTCGGCGAGGTGATAAAGCTGCTCGACAGCAGGGATAAAAAAATCATCGAGCTTAGGTATTTTAAATACCGTACCCAGACCGAAACCGCTAAGGAGCTTAATATGTCGCAGGTTCAGGTAAGCCGTAGGGAGAAGAAGATACTCGGCTTTATGCGGGAGAAACTGTCGGGATAAATTGAAAAAGGCTTGCTTTCGGCAAGCCTTTAAATTATTCACAAAGTTTTATTAAGTCCTCTAAGTCATAAGGAGTTTGCTGGTATACGTAATAGTTAAGCCAGTTGGCGTATAAAAGCGACGCGTAGCTTTTCCAAGTCATAGGAGGAGATGCGCAGGGATTGTCGTCGGGGAAGTAATTTTTAGGTACCTTGATATCTAAGCCCTTGTTGATGTCCCTGAAATACTCTCTCGCTAAAGTATCGCGGTCGTATTCCGCGTGACCGAGAACGTAAAATTCCCTGCCGTTTTTACTGCACACTATCGCAACTCCAGCCTCATCGCTTTTAGCGAGTATCTCGAGCTTAGACTGCTTTTCAATATCGCCCTCGACAACGCCCGTATAGCGCGAATGAGGAATCATAAACGAGTCGTCAAACCCCCTTAAAAGAGGATGAAGCGGATTTAAAATCTTATGCTCAAAAATACCCGAGAGCTTTTCCTTGAACTCAAATTTACCTACGCCGTAGCGGTGATAAAGTCCCGCCTGCGCTCCCCAGCAGATGTGGAAGGTTGAGTAAACGTTCTTTTTAGCCCAGTCGAGGATCTCGCAAAGCTCATCCCAGTAATCGACGTCCTCAAAATCGAGCTGCTCCACGGGAGCGCCCGTTACGATCATACCGTCAAAACGCTGTTTTTTAACTTCGTCAAAGGTTTTGTAGAAGGTCGTAAGATGACGGCGCGAGGTGTTTTTGGACTTATGGGTAGCCGTTTGAAGAAGCTCTATGTCCACCTGAAGCGGAGTGTTGCCGAGAAGCCTCATAAGCTGAGTCTCGGTTTCGATTTTAGTGGGCATTAGATTAAGTATTATAATTTTAAGCGGACGAATGTCCTGGCTTAAAGCCCTTTCTTCCGACATTACGAAGATGTTCTCTTCCTCGAGTATCTTTATTGCGGGAAGATTGCTCTGAACTTTAATCGGCATTTTTATATCTCCTCGTCAATCCGTGCAGTCTCTCTCTGAAATGTGCTATCCCCCATACGTCAAAGCCTCTATCGTACTTTGGATATATCGGAAACGTTCTGCGCTCGACTAACACTCTTTACCTATTACTTATTACCTATAATTTATTACCTGTTACTTTAACCTTCTGTGTTCGAATATTAATTTCGAATTACGCATTACGAATTGCGAATTAATACTGCTTTCCCCAGTATACCATATGCTTAGCGGGTTTTCCGCAGCATACGCAGGTATCGGCTAAATGCTCCTCCTCAAAGGGGATACAGCGGCTCTTGACTCCGCCTGTAACGTCCTTGAGCTTATCCTCGCATTCGCTGTCGCCGCACCACATAGCCTTAATAAATCCGCCCTGCTCTTTTCCGAGTTCGACGAATTCCTCATAGGTCGTAGCGGTATGGGTTTTCTCCTGCATATTTTTAAGCGCTCTTTCGTACATAGCGTCGTGAATAATCTGTAAAATTTCCTCGATTTTATCCTCTAAGCCCTCGAGCGGTGTAAAAATCTTTTCTCTGGTATCTCTGCGTACGATTACGCACTGACCCTTTTCGATATCCTTGGGTCCGATTTCAACCCTTACGGGAACGCCCTTCATCTCGTACTCGGAGAATTTCCACCCGGGAGCGTGGTCGCTGTCGTCGAGCTTAACTCTGAAGCGCTTCGAGAGTCTTTCCTTAAGCTCGTTCGCTTTATCGAGAACGCCTTCCTTATGCATA
>CAJOHT010000113.1 GCA_905234305.1 uncultured Ruminococcus sp.
GTAATAGCCTGGGCAACAGGCAGATTGGCGGGGGAAAGCGCAGCGGTGAGGAATTAAGAATTAAGAGGTAAGAAGTAAGAATTTTAAGGTAATAGGTAATAAGTAATAGGTAATAAGTAATAAGTCTATAGCAGAACGTATCCAATGTATCCAAAACTTCTTAGTGTATCAAAAGTTAGGAGGATATCACATTTATGATAGGGACTGCACGGACAAATGAGGAGGATTAAAAAATGAGTATAGCAATTGCAATTGACGGACCAGCGGGAGCGGGAAAAAGCACGATTTCAAAATCCGCTGCTAAAAAGCTCGGATTTATATACATTGATACAGGAGCGCTTTACCGTACGGTAGGACTTGCCGCGTCAAGAGCGGGCGTAGAGCCTGTTGAGGGCAAGGAAGTTGACGAGCTTCTTTCTAAAATCGAGGTTGAGCTTACCTTTAATGATAAGGGAGAGCAGGTCGTTCTTCTTAATAAAGAGGATGTTTCGGGACTTATACGTACTCCCGAGGCGTCTATGATGGCGTCTAAAATTTCCGCTGTACCTTCCGTACGAGCTTTTTTGCTTGATTTGCAGCGTGATATGGCTAAGAAGAATAACGTTATTATGGACGGACGGGATATCGGTACGGTTATTCTTCCTGATGCCGAGGTAAAGATTTTCCTTACAGCCGCTCCAGAGGCGAGAGCAGAGCGCCGTTATAAGGAGCTTAAGGAAAAGGGAATGGACGTTAAGTACGAGGATATTTTAGCTGACGTAATTGAGCGCGACTATAACGATACCCACCGCGATATAGCGCCGCTTAAGCAGGCTGATGACGCGATTTTAGCTGACACCACAGAAATCGATTTACAGGGCAGTATAGATTTGATCGTTAAGATTATTAAGGAGAACAGTTAAATGGCACAGTCAAAAGCGTTTTACGCTTTCGGACGCGTAGTATGCGCGCCTATAATGAAGTTGATTTACAGATATAAAATTATCAATAAGGCTAATATCCCCGACGACGGAAAGGGTTATATTATTGCTTCTAATCATTTATCCTTTTCCGACCCTGTGCTTTTAGGACTCGGACAAAAACGACGCCTTAATTTTATGGCTAAAGACGAGCTTTTTAAGAATAAGTTTTTCGCGTTTATTATCCGTCACTTAGGTGCTTTTCCCGTAAAAAGAGGAGCGGGTGACGGAAAAGCTATAAAAAACGGCGAGGATATTATTAACGAAGGCAACCTTATGACGATTTTTATCGAAGGCGGAAGAAGTAAAACTGGCGAGCTTATGCGCCCGAGAAGCGGTTTTGCCGTAATCTCCCAGCAAACAGGAGCTTCCGTTGTGCCCGCGTGTATTACTAAAGTCGGCAAGCATAAATATTTCTGTAAAAGAATTATACATTTCTCTGAGCCTATTTCAGTTGAAGAACTCGGACTTGACTCAATAGACCGCAGGGCGCTTAAAAAAGCAGGTACTATGGTAATGGGAAAAATAAAAGAAATGAGAGAACAGGATTTAAATGAGTATTCGCGTAGCTGAAACAGCGGGTTTTTGCTTTGGAGTAAACCGCGCTGTCGATATTGTATATGACCTTATAAATAAAGGCGAGAAGGTATGTACTCTGGGACCTATTATCCATAATATGGAGATGGTGAATGAGCTTGAGAGCCGAGGATGTAGGGCGGTTGATAATCTTTCTGATTGTCCCGAGGACGCTACCTTGGTTATCCGCTCCCACGGAGTAAGCCAAAGCGTTATCGATAGTATTAACACGGCAGGTCTTAAATACGTTGACGCAACCTGTCCGTTCGTTAAGAAAATCCATAAAATCGTTACCGAAGCAGGGGAGAAAAAAATCCCCGTTTTAATAGCGGGAAATAAAAATCACCCCGAGGTTAAGGGCATAATCGGACATTGTTCCTCAAACTGTTATACCTTTAATAATGAAGGCGAGCTTCTGGAATTATGCAAAATTATTCCTGTAGAGAATAATAATGACCTTTATGTTGTTGCGCAAACAACTTTTTCCGAAAAAGAATGGAAAAAATGTTTAAAAATTGTAAAAAAGGTCTATACAAATGCGAAAATTTTTGATACAATATGTAAGGCTACATCTGAACGTCAAAAAGAAGCAGATCTAATTTCCGGCAATTCTGATTTGATGATAGTTATCGGCGACCGCCACAGCTCTAATACGGCTAAACTTTACGATATTTGTAAAAGCAGGTGCGACGATACCTTTTTAATTGAAACTGCGAAAGAGCTTGATAAAGATCTCGTTAGTAAATATCGTTCTATTGGTGTGACCGCGGGTGCTTCAACGCCCGCAAGGATAATAAAGGAGGTACTGGATACAATGAGTGAAGAAATTAAATCCAGCGAAACAGTCGCAGAGACTGAATCTTTTGAGGAGATGTTAGAGGAATCCCTCAAAAATATGAATACTAACGAGAGGGTAAAAGGCGTAGTTGTTAGCATAGCTCCTAACGAAGTTATTGTTGATGTCGGAAGAAAACAGTCAGGTTTTATTCCTGTGGACGAGCTTTCTAACGATCCTTCGGTTAAGCCTGAGGACGTTGTTAAAGTAGGCGACGAAGTTGAGCTTCTTATTATGAAGACTAACGATGTTGAAGGAACTATTATGCTTTCTAAGCGCAGAGTTGACGCTCAGAAGGGCTGGGAAGAGATTAAGGCTTTAGCTGAGTCCCAGGAAGTTCTTACTGGTAAGGTAGCAAATGTCGTTAAAGGCGGCGTAATTGTTATATATAATGATAACCGTGTATTTATTCCCGCTTCTCAGGCTACTGCTTCGAGAGATGAAAATCTTGAGGATTTAGTAGGTAAGGAAGTTCAGTTTAAATTAATTGAAGCGTCCCAGCGCGGACGTATGAAGAGAATCGTCGGTTCTATCCGTGCGGTACTCCGTGAGCAGAGAGCGGCTCAGAGAGCTACATTCTGGGAGACTTGCGAAGTCGGCAAGCACTATAAGGGCGTAGTTAAGTCTATTACAAGCTACGGCGCTTTCGTAGATTTAGGCGGCGTCTTCGGAATGATTCATATTTCCGAGCTTTCATGGACTCATATCAAGAACCCCTCCGAGGTTGTAAACATCGGCGACGAGGTTGACGTATACGTTAAGGATATTAACGAGGAAACTAAGAAGATTTCTCTCGGCTATAAGGATCCCGACGCTAATCCGTGGGAAATCCTCCGCCGTGACTTCCCTGTAGATACAGTTGTTGACGCTACAATCGTTGGTCTTACTACATTCGGCGCTTTTGCGAGCGTTATCCCCGGTATCGATGGACTTATCCACATTTCTCAGATTGCCAATAAGAGAATCGAGAAGCCCGAGGATGTACTTAAGATAGGCGAAACAGTTAAGGCTAAGATCATCGCTATCGACTTCGAGAAGAAGAGAGTCAGCCTTTCAATCCGCGCTTTACTTCCTGTTGAAGAGAAGCCTGCTGAAGTGGCAGAGGAAGAGGAAGAAGTTATTGCTTCTACAGAGGATGAGGTCGTAGCTTCTACCGAGACTCCTATCGAGGAGCCTGTTCCTACAGTTGAGGAAGTTGTAAAAGAAAAGGTTGAGAAAGTTAACGAAGATATCATCGAAAAAGTCGAAGAAGTTAAAGAGAGAGTTGAAGAAGCGAAAGGAAAAGTAGAAGAAGTAAAAGAAAAAGTTAAAGCACATGTTGAAAAAGTAAAAGAAGCGGTAGAAGAAGCTAAAGCGCCAGTAGAAGAGGCAAAAGTAGAAGCTGCTGAAGAAGCGTCTGAAGAAGAATAATTGATTTTTTAATAAAACTAAAGGTCGAGAAGGAAATCTTCTCGACCTTTTTATGTATTATTTACTTTTTGCTCTTAGTTTTTAAGCGCTTCTTTAATTGCAGCTAAGAATTCGTCAAACTCCTCGAAAGCGGGGAACTGCGGATAATCCTTTTTAATCTGTTCGGTCGATTTAAAGAGGAATCCGTTCTGAGCTATCTCTATCATTCCGAGGTCGTTATAACTGTCGCCCGCGGCGATAATGTCGAAGCCGATCGACTGCAGAGCTTTTACCGTTGAGTATTTTGATTTTTCCACCCTCATCTTAAAGCCTGTTATCTCGCCGTCGTCCGCAACCTCTAAAGCATAAGCGGAGCCGCGAACTGGGTAAAAGTATCGCTGATTATAATAACCTGAGTAAGAGAGCGTAATTCGTCTAAAAATTCTTTAGCACCCTCAAGCGGATCGATCTGAGCTATTACGTCCTGGATCTCTTTAAGTCCTAAACCGTGTTCTTTAAGAATATTTAAACGGTAGTTCATCAGTTTATCGTAATCGGGTTCATCTCTCGTAGTTTTCTTTAACTCGGGAATACCCGATACTCTCGCAAAATTAATCCAGATTTCAGGTACTAAAACGCCTTCCATATCTAAGCATACAATTTTCTGGCTCATATGTATCATCCTTTCATTTTTAATCACTCGGAAATTATATCACTTTTGTTTTACCGCGTCAAGAAAGTTTGTCGGATAATTATTTTTTTATTAACTTTATGATCCTTGGCCGGTTATATCTTTGCAATATTACAAATGACAGGTCAATTAGCGCTCCGATTATCGAAGTTATAAGGAATATAGGTAAATCGCCGAACCATATCGAAAGTATTATCGGTAAAAAGGATAATACAATAATTGTTTCGTGAACAAGCTCCGACTGACACATTGCCTGAGCGATTTCGTCAAGACTGTGTTTTTTTATATCAAATAAATCGGGGCTAAATGTCGGCATATATTTTTTCCACTTTTTTACCTTAAGAATGTTATAAAGTTTTTCCTCCCAATTATGGATCTGGTACCAGTTTTTTGTATAGTCGGCTTTATTCTTCATAAGAATATTAAATGTGTATCCAACAATAAGCCTCATCCAAAAATGATAAGCTGTAGTGAAAAAGGTTAACGTTAAACTTAGAAACAGAACATTTTTGTTTATTGAGTATAATATAGTAAAAACTATAGCTGTGGTTAATGAAATAACAGCGATAATTATTATTGCTTTTTTCATATATACCTCAATATTATGCTTATTTTGAAAGCATAACTACGCACTCGACGTGTTCCGTATGGGGGAACATATCAACAGGTTGGATTTTTCTGACCTTATATTTATTCTTCGAAAGAAATAAAACATCTCTTGCGCAGGTTTCGGGATTACAGGAAATATAAACTACCTTTCGCGGACTAAGTTTGACTAAGGATTTTAAGAACTTTATGTCGCTTCCAGCTCTAGGCGGATCCATAATAACGACGTCTGCCGTAAGTCCTTCTTCAGCGATATCTACCATATATCTGCCCGCGTCTGCGCATACGAAGTCAATGTTTTTTATATCGTTGAGCTTAGCGTTAACGCGTGCGTCCTTAACCGCGACCTTGTTAAGCTCTACTCCGATAACGCGTTTTGCGAATTTGCTTGCGATTATTCCTATGGTACCCGTACCGCAGTAAGCGTCGATTACTATATCGCTGTTCTGGATATCGGCGAATTCCATCGCCTTGTTATAGAGAATTTCAGTCTGTACGGGGTTGATTTGATAAAATGCTTTCGGCGAAATCGTAAAGGTATATCCGCAAAGCTGTTCCTTTATAACGCCGCTGCCGTAAAGGACTATACTTTTGCCGCCGAGTACAAGGCTGGTACGCTTATTGTTTATATTCTGAACTATAGTAGTTATCTCGGGATGACGACCGATAAGAGCGTTGATAAAGCTTCTTTTCGATTTGAATTCTTCCTCGCCCGTAACAAGAACTACCATAATCTCTCCGCTTAAAAATCCGCGTTTTATAAGCACGTGGCGTAAAAAACCAGTCATTTTAACGTCGTCAAAGGGTTTCATTTTAAAACTTTTTATCAGCTTGCGTATCGTGACAATTATTTCGTCAGCTTTTTGATCATCAATAAGACAGCTGTCTACGGGATGGGTAGAGCTTTGGTATACTCCCGAAATAATACGGTTGTTCCTGTCACGTCCGAAAGCAGCCTGAACCTTGTTTCGGTAGTGATATGGGCTATCCATACCGATTATGTCCTCGACGTGGTGGAATTTTCCCATAAGGCGTACAACCTTCTTCATTTTGAATTCAAGCTGTTTATCATATGTTAAATTGTGAATCTGGCATCCGCCGCATTTTTTGTAGAGTTTACATTTTATTGTATTATCCATTATAATTCACCTTATCATATATTTTAACATAATAAAGTGATTTGTACAATAAAAACTTGATTTATTAATCGTTTTGTATTAAAATGGTAGGGTATGAGAGGAAGATGTATATGTTAACACTTGATAAAATCTATGACGCGTCGAGGGTTCTACAGGATGTAATTCATCCCACATCCATTGTAAAAGCCTCAGCGATTGATGTTGACTGCGATTTGTACTTAAAACCCGAGTGTTTACAGCTCACGGGTTCGTTTAAACTCAGAGGCTCGGGATATAAGATTTCCCAGCTTACCGAAGAAGAGAAGGCGAGAGGAGTTATCGCGTGTTCGGCGGGTAATCACG